>JALYYF010000151.1 GCA_030946725.1 Candidatus Dormiibacterota bacterium | reverse complement strand
GGGCTAAGCAGCGCGCCCCCAGCTCCGAGAAGGCGGACGAGTCGGAGGACACGGAGCGCACCATCCGGAAAGCCTCCATGTCCATGTTCCTCTCTGACTTCGGTCCTCCTCACTGAAGCGCTTCCAGTTCGTACACCAAGCAGAAGCTGCCCCGGCCTCTTGACCAAGGCCTTGCCGAGGGCTTCGACCCGGCCAAGCGCGCGAATACTCTGACTCGTATATCCTGACCAGGGTAAATGCGATGAGGAACCGCAAAGTGACAAACCCTCTGGGCCTCGCGGTGCTCGCGCTGCTGGCGGAGCGTTCTATGCACCCGTACGAGATGGCCACCACGCTCCGTGAGCGCGGCAAGGAGGACAGCATCCGCATCAACTACGGATCGCTGTACTCGGTGATCGGAGCCCTGGAGCGGGCGGAGCTGATCGTGGCGGGGGAGACGTCTCGGCATGGCGCCCGGCCGGAGCGAACGGTCTACTCGATCACGCCAGCGGGGGAGATCGAGCTGGACGACTGGCTGCGCGAGATTCTCAGGGAGCCGGTGAAGGAGTATCCCCGGTTCGAGGCCGGCCTCTCGCTGATGCCCCACCTGCCGCCCGACGAGGTCGCGGCGGTGCTGGAAGAGCGGCTCGGGCGGCTCGAGCGGCAGGCCGAGGAGTCGCGGGCGGCCGTCCACGACGCCCAGCGGCAGGGTGTGGATCGGCTGTTCCTGGTCGAAGCGGAATACAGCCTGGCGATGCGAGAAGCAGAGCGCCGTTGGACCGCCGAACTGCTGGCGCTCATCAGGGACTCACCCGACTTCACGAGCGGGTGGCGGGCCTATCACCAGCGGCGGGCGGAATCGAAGAGAGGAGAGGAGGATGCAGGCAACAGCTAGGCGACAGAAGGGCCACAAAGGGGTCGGGATGGAGGGCCCGATCGCGCGCTGGTACGCACGGCTGCGCGGTACGGAGAGCCAGATCGAGGAGTACCGGCGTGAGGCGTTGCGCCTGACCGCCGGCCTGCCGGACCGGGCCAGATTGCTCGAGGTCGCGCCGGGTCCGGGCTATTTCGCGATCGAGATGGCCAGGCCAGGGCGGGTCCGGGTTACCGGGCTGGACGTCAGCCGCACGTTCGTGCGTCTCGCCGCCGAGAACGCGCGGCGGGCGGGAGTCGAGGTCGACTTCCGGAATGGTGACGCGGCTGACATGCCTTTCCAGGACGCCTCCTTCGACCTGGTCGTCTGCCAGGCCGCGTTCAAGAACTTCGCGCGTCCAGACCGGGCGCTCGACGAAATGCACCGGGTCCTGCGTGACGGCGGGATGGCGGTGGTCCAGGACATGGACCACGAGGCGTCCCGTGCCGCCATCGACGAGGAGGTGCAGCACATGCACCTGGGTCGCGTCAATGCGCTGATGACGCGGTTTACGCTCTCGATGCTCCGGCGGCGAGCCTACACACGGCAGCGCATGGAGGCACTGGCGACGGCCAGCGCTTTCGGCGGCTGCGAGATCGAGACCGCGGGCATCGGGATGGACGTTCGTCTGCGCAGGCAGGCCGTGACCTGATCCCCCGCGCGGGTTCTCCGCCGGCGTCCGCTGCTACTTGCTACTCAGGTGCGGGCGGAGGCGGCGGCCAAGCCGAACCAGCGCAAGCACCACCGCGGGCGCCAGTACCGCCACTGCGGACAGCCAGGGCGAAGGCTGCGGACTGGCGGCCTGGTGCCAATGGGCGGCGGAGGCTGCCTGGAGGGTCTGGAGTGTCTCGGAGAAGACCAGGCCGAATGCTCCCAGGGCGAGAGAGACGCTGCCTACCAGCAGCAGACCTCTCTTGTTCATGGCAATGTTGACGATACACCGTGCCAGTGCCCTCCCCCGTCTGCGGGAGGGCTGGGAGGGGGTTCTCTCCCGGACGCACGCTCCCCGCTATCGAGATTCCAGACGTAGCGCACCTTCGGCGACGGATCCGGGGTCAAGCCGCAGCTTCGGAGGCTGTCCCAGAAGGCCAGAGCCGGCTCGTCGGCGGCCACCACGTACAGCGAAACGCGGCGCACGCCACGCTCACGTAGCCGTCCCGCCGCCTCTAGGACGAGCGCTCGTCCCAGGCCCCGGCGCCTGTGTTCCCGGGCCACAGCCAGCCGGTAGAGATTGGCGCGCCAGCCGTCCCAGGCCGCGATAAGGCTGCCTGCCAGACGCCCATGCATCTCAGCCACGAGGAGGGCGCCCGGTTGCTCTTCGATGAGCCGGAGAAGGTCGCCGCTTGTGTCGGTGATGGTCGGATGCGTGCCGGCTTCGGACCAGAGGGCGAGGACGTCTTCGATGTCGCGGACCGTAGCCGGGCGGATCGTAAAAGCGTCAGGAGCGTTCACCAGGTTGCGCGGCAGCTCCGTCTCAGACCTCCAGCGACATGCCGTCGCGTGCCGCCTTGACCTCGACGCCGGTGCGCTCGGCCAGCTGGGCGGCCACCTCCCAGGGGTGCGCTCTCCAGACGGTCATCCCGAAGTGGGTGATGATGGCGAGCCGCGGCCGGGCGTCTCGGATGATGCGCTCGGCGTCGTCGAGGCCGAGGTGGGGCAGGTCGGGCCGGCTCTCCGTGAGCACGGTATGGATCAGCATCACGTCGGCCCGGTGGTCCTCGGCGATGCCGTCGTAGTACTTGGAGTCCGTGACCCAGCCCAGGCTGGGCGAGGCGGGGTCGCCGAAGCGGAAGCCGTAGGTCTCCACCCCGTGGATGTGGCGCGGAGTGGTCTGGAAGGAGACGTCCTTGAGCGTGTACGCGGTCTGGGGCTGAAGGCGGACCAGCTCGTCCGGGAAGTGTCGGAGGTACTGCAGCACGACGGGGTCCTCGTCCAGGGCGTCGCCGGGACAGAAGACGGTGCCTTTCGGCCGGAAGCCCCCCTCCGTCATGGCCTCGATGAGCACGTTGACGTCGCCGCAGTGGTCCAGGTGGCGATGGCTGACCAGGATGCCGTCCAGCCGGGCCAAATCGACTTTGCGCTTGGCGTACTGGACGACGGCGCCCGGGCCCGGGTCCATCGCGAGGCGGGTGCCGCCCGACTCGAGGTAGAGACCGCCCGAGGCAGCCAGCTGCTTGGCCACCATGAAGCGGGCGCCCGCCGTCCCCATGAAGGTCAGCTTCACGCGGTCAGTCCGCCTGCCCCTTAACAGGCACCCTTGCCGCCCCGCCCGCGCCGCCGTATTCTGCCCGCGACCTCCCCCCGGGTGGGTGGTTTTGGGGGTGGGTGCCAGGTGAGCTGAGTGGGCGGTACTGGAGGTGGGGAGCGGGTGCGCTGTCGGCGGCCGGCGTGCCGTGGGTGGCGAGGGAAAGTTCGCCGGTCGTCATGGCTGCTCTCGCCGGCTGCCTCGCCGCCGGACGGGCCGGGCTTCGCCTGGGGCTTTCGCCTCGGCGTCGGAGGTGGGCGCCACGCCGGGTTCTCCTGACAGCGCCTGCGCACCCTGATCTATGGCATCCACCGCAGCCGGCCCCGCGGCCGCGCCGTCCCCGTCCCCGACGTCGGCAACCTCCGCAACCTCCGCGACGTCGGCGAGAGGAGTCAGGCGGGCGAAGTAGCGCTCGTGCAGCTCACGCACCCGTGCCAGGGTATCGACCTCCGCGACCGGCTTGTCCTCCCGCAGCCGCACGATGCGCGGAAACCGCAGCGCGAACCCGCTTCGGTGACGCGAGGAGCGCTGGATGGAGTCGAACGCCACCTCGATCACCGTGTTCGGGTCGACCACGCGCGTCCTCCCGTAGTCGGCCACCGTGTTCTCCAGGAAGAAGGCCGTCATTCGCGCGATCTCCGCGTCCGTCAGACCCGTGTAGGCCTTGCCCACGTTGAGCAGCTGCCCGGTCTCCTCCTCCCGCACTGCGAACGTGTAGTCGGAGAGCACTCCCCGCCGCTTGCCGTGGCCCCATTCCACCGCCGTCACCACCACGTCGAGCGTCGCCAGCGGCCGCTTCAGCTTCAGCCACGACATCCCGCGCCGACCCGGGCTGTAGGCGCTGTGCGGGTCCTTCACCATCAGGCCCTCGTTGCCGCGGTCGCGGGTCTCGGCGAAGATGCGGTCCAGGTGGCCGGGGTCGCGAGCCGTCTCCAGCCGTGCCAGGAGGAAGGGGCGCTCCAGCTCCAGCTCCTCCATCAGCCGCCGCCGTTCGGCCAGCGGCCGATCCATGAGCACCTCGCCGTCCAGGTAGAGGAGGTCGAAGGCGACGAACACCACCGGCACCTCCTCGCGAAGGCGTGCCGATACCACCTTTCGCCCGAGGCGCCGCTGGAGGTCGAAGAAGGACAGCACTCGCTCTCCCCCGTGCGCCAGCACCTCGCCGTCCAGCAGCACCTCGTGCTCCAGGCCCAGCCCCGCTTCGACCAGCTCCGGAAAGGCCTCGCTGGTCTCCTTCAGCTCCCTGCTGAAGAGCTCGCACCGCCCGGCCGACCGGTGCAGCTGGCAGCGGACCCCGTCGTACTTCTCCTCGGTCCAGACCACGTCGGTCTGCATCCGGTCGAAGGCCTCTTGCGGCGTCTCTACCGGGGTCGCCAGCATGAAGCGGACCGGCTGGAAGAGGCCGATCCTGGTGTCTGCGAGGTCTCCGGCCCGGCAGCGCACGGCGGTCTCGCCGATGTCGCCGGTCAGCATGTGCACCCGGCGGACGCTGTCCAGCGGCACCTCGAAGGCCGCCGCGATGGCGGCCTCCACCAGACCCTCCTGCAGCCCGATGCGCAGCTCGAAGCTCAGGACCTTGACCAGGTACTTCGCCGCCAGTGGGTCGAGGCGATCGAGAAGCGCTTCCAGCAGGGCCTGCTTCGCCACCGCCGTCTTCGCGGTCCGGATCTCCTCGATCGCGGCCGCCACCTCCGCCAGCGAGGTGGGTCGAGGGTTGGTGCGGCCGGCCAGCGCGTCGAAGGCCCAATCGCCTAGGTCGGAGTGCTTCAGGTAGAGCTCCCGGAGCTCCTCCGGCCGTCGGTCGGAGAGCCGGTCGACGACCTTGCCGATCGCCGCCCAGCCCAGGTTGAGTGTCCGTCGCTCGGCGCGGCCGTAGGGCTGGCCGCTCATGTAGATGGCCGCGCGGCGGAGGTCGTCGGGAGCGAGGCGGCGGAGGTAGTCGGCGAGCAGGCGGCTCTTCTCGAGCGTGGAAGAGGTTG
>JALYYF010000147.1 GCA_030946725.1 Candidatus Dormiibacterota bacterium | reverse complement strand
GCCAGCGTCCCGGCCAGCACCGGGTCCTCCGACAGGTACTCGAAGTTGCGGCCGCAGAGCGGCGAGCGCTTCAGGTTGATGCCCGGCCCCAGCAGGACCTGGACGCCCTCCGCCTGGCTCTCGGTCGCGATCGCCGCGGCGACCCGCATCACGAGCTCCGAATCCCAGGAGGCGCCCAGCGCCGACTCGGTCGGAAAGCAGGTCGCGGGAACGCTGGTCCCCACTCCCATGTCGGTACCGCTGTGAGACTTGCGCAGCCCCGTCGGGCCGTCCGAGAGCCACACCGAGGGGATGCCAAGCCGCTCGACCGGTGCCGTCGTCCAGGAGTCGCGGCCCACCGTGAGCGCTGCCTTCTCGTCCAGGGTCAGCTGCCCCAGCAGATGCTCGATGTGCTCGTCGCTTCCGGTCACCGCCGTCCGGTCCTCGGTCGTCATCGTCCTCACTCCTTCTCAGGCAACTCGCCGCTCATCCCAGGTCCGCCGCGAGGTGCTCGCTCACCCTCCAGGCCAGGGCGAGGATCGTGAGCACCGGGTTGACGCCGCCGTTGGTGACGTGGAGAGAGCCGTCGGCCACCGTCACACCGTCATGGCCCCAGACCCGGCCCCACATGTCCGTCACGGACGTGGCCGGGTCGACGCCCATCCGGCAGCTCCCGGCCTGGTGCTGGCCGCCGCTGGGCCCGATCGGCGGCTTCAATACGAGTGGGGCCACCCGCAGGGCGCCGCTCGCGGTCAGCCACTCCTGAGCGCGCTCCGCCAGGAAGCGTGCGGCTCGCAGGTCCTCCTCGTGCGCACCGTCGCCGAGCAGCCTCACGACCGGCATCTCCTGGCCGTCTCTGAGCCCCGCCTCGATGGTCACCCGGGAGCCGTGCTGCGGCACCTCGTGCACCGGCCCCACGACGAACGCCGCGCGCGAGTAGGCATCGCGGATCCCGCGTATCCCGTCGCCACCCCAGGATGGCACCAGGCCCGCCGCGGTCAGCCTGGACCACGCTTCCAGGGGGATCGGCACGAACTCGTTTACCAGGATGCCGCCGCCGAGCAGTCCCTCGTTGTGGTGTCTGAAGTCGGTCGTCGAGATCGAGGGTCCGGGCCCCTTGCAGTCCTGCACCACCTCGTCGAAGACCCCGACGGCGCCGGCGTAGACGTGGCCTTGCAGGTAGCGTCCCACCTGGTCGTGCGCCGTACCGACTCCGCTGGCCAGGAGCAGGCGGGCGCTTTCGATCGCACCCGCGGCGACTACCACGTGCCGGGCGCGCACGACTCGGCGCCAAGGTTGGCCCGCAATCGCCACGCCGACGACGCGGCCCCCTCCCTCGGTGAGCAGGCGCTGGCCGGCGGCCCCGGTCAGCAGGTGGCAGCGGCCGGTGGCCAGCGCCCGCATCACGAAGGTGTTGGCGGTGCCGTTCTTGGCGTCGGCCTGGCAGGCGAAACCCACGCACGTTCCGCACTGGATGCAGGCGGGCCGCCCGTCGCGCGGTATCGAGTTGATCAGGAGCGGAACCGGCGCCGTCGCGATGCCCAGCGCCCGGGCACCGCGTTCCAGCACCGGCTGGGCCGCGTTCGGGGAGAGCGGTGGCATCGGATAGGGGCGGCGCCGCGGCCCGTCGTGGAGCCGGGCTGCCTCGGGGCCGCAGACGCCCATCTCCCACTCCACCCGGTCGTAGTGGGGCTCGAGCTCGTCGTAGGAGATGGGCCAGTCGACGAACGGCTCTCCGTACTCGGAGCCCATCCGGAAGTCCTCCGGACAGAACCGCCAGGCCTGGGCCCCGTATACCCGGGTGCCGCCGCCGACGGTCATGGCGTTGTTGTTCCAGAGCGGGTGGCCGGGCAGCACCACCCGGTCTCCCAGCAGCCGGGGGTTCCCTTCGCCCAGGGGGTCGACCTGACGGCGGACGCCGGCGAAGACGCGGGCGTTGCGCAGGTGGTCGCGCGGCAGGTCGGCGCGCGACAGGGCCTCTCCTCGCTCGACCAGCAGCACGCTGTGTCCTGCCTCGGCAAGGACGCAGGCCGCCACGCCGCCCCCGGCTCCGGAGCCGACCACGATGACGTCGTAGCTGTCTACGACGTCTTCTATGGGTGTCGGCGCCGGCACGACGGGAGCCGTGGCCGGCCAGCTCGTCCCCGGCTGCATCGGCGCATAGCCGAGCCGGGACCACACTGCCGGATCGGCATAGTGTCTGCGTGCCGCGACCATCAGGATCCGCTGCAGCACGCCGGTCAGCCTGGTGACCGGCTCACCCAGCAGCTCCGCGACCAGCGACTCGCGGTCGGCACGGCTCCAATCGCCGAACTCCACGCCAGGGCGCCGAGCCTCGACGATGCGCGCGAAAGGTGCAAGATCGGACCTGAGCGTCCCATCGTCCTCGACGCTGACGCCCGGCACCAGAGTGTCCGCGACCGCCTTCAGGAGGTCCCCAGACTCCACCAGACTCCTTCTAAGTGAGACTGCAGCGTCGCCTTTCCCGCCTGCTGGAGCGCTCTCCAGTCCTCATCATGATCTCATCCGACCGGCTGCGAGGTGCTCGAGAATTGACTATCGATAACGGGCTCTATGACGCCCCGGGGGACATCTGGTGGGACGAGCGGCAGCCGCTGAGCGCCATTCGAACCGCGTTGAACCCGGGCCGCCTGCGCTACCTGCGCGGCGTGCTCGAACAGCTCGGTGTCGAGCCGCCGGGCAAAAAGGCGCTCGATGTCGGCTGCGGCGGCGGACTGCTGGCCGAGGAGCTCGCGCGGATGGGATTCGACGTCACCGGCGTCGATCCCTCAGAACCATCGCTGGCCACGGCGCGCAGGCACGCCAGGTCCTCGGGGCTGCGCATCGAGTACCTGGCCGGTCGGGGCGAGGACCTCCCCTGCGCCGACGCCGGCTACGGCTTGGTCGTCTGCTGCGACGTTCTCGAGCACGTGGCCGACCTGGACCGCGTCATCGCCGAGACGGCACGCGTGCTGGAGCCCGGCGGTATCTACGTCTACGACACCATCAACCGGACGCTCGCAAGCAGGCTGGTGATGATCAAGCTGCTCCAGGAATGGGGATGGACGAGGTTGGTGCCGCCTGGGCTGCACGACTGGCGGATGTTCGTGAAACCGTCCGAGCTGATCGGGCTCCTGGAGGGCCACGGCCTCGAGAGCCGCGGATACACCGGCCTGGCGCCGGGGGGCCGTGCGCTGCGGCTGCTGCGCTCGCTTGTCCGGCAGCGCCGCGGCGCCATCAGCTACGGCGAGCTCGGACGCCAGGCTGCGATGATTCCCAGCGCGCGAACGTCGATCCTCTATGTGGGCCACGCGGTAAAGGGGTCGGGAGAACGCGCGACTATGGGCTGAGACGAGACCATCCGGCCCCTGTGCTACAAGGTTCTGCGAGCTGGTCCGTGGCGGCCTGCACAGAACCCCCTCCCTACCCTCCCCGCAAGGGGGAGGGAGAAATCCAATACGTCACTGGAGAGGCCGGATTCACTCCGGCCGTATGAGTTGTTACTTCCAGGCGACTCCAAACGCCACTTTGGGAAAGGGGGCTGGGGGGGAAACCTGTTTCCCCCGCATTAATCCCAGACCAGGGCTGAGGCGCTCTGGTATTCGGTGACTCGCGTTTCGAAGAAGTTCTTCTCTTTGGACAGGTCGACGGCCTGCGACATCCAGGGAAACGGGTTGGGGGTGCCGTAGCGGCGAGGTAGGTGTAGACGTTCCAGGCGGCGGTCGGCCACGTACTCCACGTATTCGGCGAACAGGTCGCTGTTGAGGCCGAGCAGGCCTTGCGGGCAGGCATCGGCGGCGTAACGCTTCTCGTGGTCGACGGACTGCTCGACCAGCGAGGTCACCTCGTCCTGGAAGGCCTGGTCCCAGATCTCCGGGTTCTCGGCCCTGATCGTTTCGATGAGATCGCAGCCGAAGGCGAGGTGCAGGCTCTCGTCGCGCATGATGTACTCGAACTGCTCTCCTATGCCGACCATCTTGTTCTGGCGCTTGAGGGCGAGCATCATCGCGAAGCCGGCGTAGAAGAAGATCCCCTCCATCAGAACGTAGAACCCGATCAGGTCGTGCACGAACCGCTGCACGTTCTCCGCGCCGCTGGTGACGAATCCCGGGTCGAGCACCGAGCGCGTGAGGTCGACCACGAACTGATCCTTCTCCCGTATCGAAGGGATCCGCTGGTACATGTTGTAGATCTCGTCGGGGTCCAGGCCGAGCGTGTCGCAGCAGTAGATGAAGGTGTCGGTGTGCACAGCCTCCTCGTACCCCTGGCGGAGCAGGTACTGGCGCGCCTCGGCGTTGGTGACGTGCCGGTAGACGGCGAGCACGATGTTGTTCGCCGTGAGCGACTCCGCGGTGGAGAAGAAGCCCAGGTTCCAGAGCACGAGCCGCCGCTCGCCCTCGCTCAGCACACCGGACTTCCACTGCTCGACGTCACGCTGCATGGACACCTCTTCAGGAGTCCAGTTGTTGGCCACGCCCGTCCGGTAGTAGTCGCGCGCCCACGGGTAGTGGAAAGGCAGGATCTTGTTGGGGTCGGTCTGCGAGGCGTTGATGATCGGCATGGTTCTCCCTTGCCTACTGACAGCTCTCGCATTCCGGGTCGTCTATGCGGCAGGCGGCCACCGCCACCGACGACTCCAGGAGCACCGGCTGCATCTCCGCGATGGCAGCCTTCGGGTCGGCGGCGTGGCCCTCGCCGTCTCTCTTTTGCGTGAGGCCATAGCTGGCGTCCAGGGTCGCCTTCTCGATCTGCGAGGCCGCCAGGCTGCGCAGGTAGTACGTCGTCTTCAGCCCCATTCGCCAGGCCGCCCGGTACGTCTCGTCCAGCTGCCGGCCTGAGCTGCCGCGCAGGAAGACGTTGTGAGACTGGCTCTGGTCGATCCACTTCCCCCGCACGGCCGTGAGCCGCAACGACGCGAGGGCGTCCACTTCGAAGGACTCCCGGTACCTCGCGCGCACCTCCGGGGGCAGCTCCGCGATCGGCTGGACGCTGCCATCGTGATACTTCAGGCGCTCCAGCATCCGCTGGTCCCAGAGACCCAGCTGCTTCAGATCCTCGACCAGGTAGCTGTTGATGACGGTGAACTCACCGCTGAGATTGGCCTTGACGTAGAGGTTCTTGTAGATCGGCTCGGCGCAGGGGAAACAGCCGGCGATGTTGGAGATCGTCGCCGTGGGAGCGATGGCCATGGTGTTCGAGTTGCGCATCCCGTGCGCGTTCACGTGCTCGTAGACCGGGGCCCAGTCCAGCCGGCGTTCCCGCGAGACGTCCAGCGGCAGCCCGCGTTCCCGCTCCAGCAGCTTGAGCGTGTCGTAGGGCAATAGACCGCGATCCCACTTCGAGCCTGAGTAAGACTCGTATCGTCCCCGCTCGCGGGCCAGCCCGGAAGAGGCCAGGATGGCGTGGTAGGAGATCAGCTCCATGACCCGGTCCGAGAATTGGAGCGCCCCTGCCGACTCGAAGGGGAGGTCGAGCTGGAAGAGCGCGTCCTGGAAGCCCATCAGCCCGAGTCCGACCGGGCGGTGACGAAGGTTCGAGCGCCGGGCTTCGATTGTCGGATAGAAGTTGATGTCGACGACGTTGTCCAGCATCCGCATCGCGGTGCGGACGGTCTCGGCCAGGCGCTCTTCGTCCACCCGCCCGCCGGCGACGTGGCGACCCAGGTTGACCGAGCCCAGGTTGCAGACGGCCGTCTCCTCGGCCGATGTGTTCAGCGTTATCTCGGTGCAGAGGTTGGAGCTGTGCACGACACCCGCGTGGTCCTGCGGAGAGCGGAGGTTGGAAGGATCCTTGAAGGTGATCCAAGGGTGCCCCGTCTCGAAGAGCATGGTCAGCATCCGCCGCCAGAGCTGGCGCGCCGGCAGCTTCTTCGTGATCCGGATCTCCCCCGCGGCGGCCAGCATCTCGTACTGCTCGTAGCGGCGCTCAAAGGCGCTGCCATAGAGGTCGTGGAGGTCGGGGACCTCGTCGGGCGAGAACAGGGTCCACTCGCCGTCGCTCTCGACGCGCTTCATGAAGAGGTCCGGCACCCAGAGCGCGGTGTCCATGTCGTGCGTGCGGCGGCGCTCGTCGCCGGTGTTGCGGCGCAGGTCGCAGAAGTCTTCGACGTCGTAGTGCCAGAGCTCCAGGTAGGCGCAGGTGGCGCCGCGCCGCTTGCCGCTCCGGTTTATCGCCAGCGTCACGTCGTTGGCGACCTTCAGGAAGGGCACCACGCCCTGGCTCTCGACCCCGGTGCTGTGGATGGGCGCGCCTGTGGCCCTGACGCTGGTCCAGTCGTTGCCCAGGCCGCCCGACCACTTCGACAGCTGAGCGTTGTCGGCGAGGCCCTTGAAGATCTGCCCGAGGTCGTCGCCGATCGTGGTCAGGTAGCAGGAGGAGAGCTGCGGCCGGGGCGTCGCGGCGTGGAAGAGTGTGGGTGTCGAAGGGATGTAGAGGAGCCCCGACATCAGGTCGTAGAACTCGACGGCACGGGCGTCCGGCTCGGCCTCCTCGATCGCCAGGCCCATCGCCACCCGCATCCAGAAGGACTGAGGAAGCTCGAGCAGCCGGTCCCCGTCGCGGGCGAGATAGCGGTCGGTCAGCGTCTGCACCCCGATGTACTGGAAGAGCAGGTCGCGCCGAGGATCCAGGGCTGAGGCCAGGCGGTTCATGTCGAAGCGCCGGAGGCGCTCGTCGAAATGGCCCGTCTGCATCCCGTTGCGAATGCCGAGGACGAAGTTCGAGCGGTAGAGCTCATCCCGGATGGGCGACCCCGGGGACTCCCCCGTGACCTCCCTGAAGAGAAGGTCCAGGTGAAGGCGCGCCGCCACGTACGTGTACGCCGGCTCCCGCTCGATCTGGGAGGTTGCGGCCATGACCAGGGCGCGCCCCACCTGCGCCGTCGGTATGCCGTCGTAGACGCCCTTGACGGCTTCCTCGACCACCAGGTCCGCCGAGACGTCATCCAGTCCCTGAGCCGCCCGGCCCACCGTCTCCTCCACCTTGCGGACGTTGAAGAGGGCCGCCCGGCCTTCCCCTGTCGTCACGGTCAGGCGGCCCCGCCGCGCTGCCTCCGCCGACTGGAGCCGGCTTGCCTCCCGCTTCTTGTGGTGATCGGCGCGGTAGAGGATGTAGGCCTTGGCCGCCTCGTAGCGCTCCTGCCGCATCAGGTGCTTCTCGACAATGTCCTGGACGTTCTCGACGTTGGGATAGAACTCCGTGAAGCGCTCGTCGATCTCCTCGACGATGGAATCGACCAGGCCGCCGATGGCGCCGGCCGCGAGGCTGTCACCGGTCGCCTCCAGCGCCCGGGCGATGGCGGATTCGATGCGCTCGCGTTCGAATCCGACTACGTCCCCTGTTCGCTTGACGATCTTGGACGTGGGCATGACGTTGCGACTCCTGCGGATTGCGGCCCTGAACGGGCCCTGGCGGCAGCGGGACCTGGACTATATCTTGTACGCTGAGCGCCCGTCAACCTCAATATGTGGGGCTAGCCGGGAAGCGAGTGGACCTCTGATCTGGAGGACAGAGTCCCGGTCGGACCGTCGGGGCCGGTGTTCCAGGTCGGCCCCCGGCGCAGAGCCTCGATCCTCTCCTCCAGCCTGTGATGGACCAGGATCATCTCGTCGGCGATGGACTCGTCCACCCCGGCGGCCCACTTCTCCGCGCGGCCCAGGTATTCGAGCGCGAGGCGCGCCTCGGCGATGGCCAGGCAGGGGACGGTGGTGCTGCTCGTCATCTCGACTTCTCTGACCGCACTCTATGGCGGGCCGGCCCCCCTGCCACCCCGGAAAGTACGCGGCTGCTACCCGATTCAGTCAGATCCGGGTACCCCCGGCCGTGACCGAACCTGTGTAGCTCGGGCCGCCTCTGTTCAGATCTCGAGCAGACGGCTGGGCACGGCGTTGACTATCTGCGTTTCACCGAGCCGAAGGTCGCTTTCCTTGCGGGCCACAGGGTGAATGTGGCCATGGATGAGGAGTCTCGGCTGGAAGGTGTTCACCAGCCGGTGAAAGGCCGCGATGCCCCTGTGGGCCTCATCCGTGAGATCGCCGTAGCCAAGCGGCGGGGCGTGCGTGACCAGCACGTCGAGCCCTCCCCCTCGCCACAGCCGCTTCCACCTGAGGCGCATCTCCAATCGGAGGGCTCGGAGGCGCATCTCCCCCTGGCTGTACTGGTTCGACCCCGTGTTGTAGCGCCCGCTGCCCCCGATCCCTGCGGCGCGCAGCCCGGCGACGTCGATGATGCGGACGTCCAGGCTGTCGCCGCCTGGAGGACCGGGCATCTCGGCGGTCAGCATCGTGGCCATATGCACATCCCTCTGGAGATCGGGGTCGTGGTTCCCGGGCACATACAGCAGAGGTACGTTGCTGCGGCTGACCAGGTTGTCCAGGTAGTCGAACGGCAGGTCGCCGCAGGAGACGATCAGGTCCGGGCGCAGGTCGTGCAGCTTGTCGCCGTAGAGCGTCTCGTCAATCTCGTCAGCGACCGCAAGTATTCGTGTCATTCGGACAGGAAGGATGTCCCCGGCCGTGCCAAGCGCACGAAGTCGGAGGGCCTCACCTTAACTTACGATCGGCGGTGCGGGAGTGACGCCCTGGGCGCTGGACGGCCGGCCGCCCGTGCCATAGTCACCGACAGATGGAGGATGGTCGACAGGTTTGAGCATCAGCAGGCTGCAGGCTCAGATGGATTTCGACACCAGTCGCCGTCACGCCTTCTGGAACGAGGCCAGGGCGGTCTTGACCGGCCATGCCCGGACACTGCTCTCCTTCCACGAGGTCATGCGCATGGCCCGCATGGAGGGGCTGGTGGAGCGGGGCATGCAGGAGATCCCGGTGAGCCAGATCAAGGGCTCCGAGGGACGGTCAAAGGACTTCGATCCCTCATTCCTCCCACTCAACCGGCGGCTTCGGGAACGCTGGACCCGTGTCGAGGCGCTGATGCTTCAGGGAGCAGCGCTACCCCCCATCGAGGTCTACAAGGTCGGCGATGTCTACTTCGTCAAAGACGGCCACCATCGGGTTTCGGCGGCGCGGCATCTGGGCCAGGAGTTCATCAGCGCCAACGTGATCGAGGTGAGGACCAGAGCGCCGCTTGGCCCGGACGTCGACGCGCACGAGCTTCTGCGCGCGGCGGAGTACGCCAAGTTCCTGGACCAGACGCAGCTCGACCGGCTGCGACCGTCGGCGAGGTTGGAGTGCAGCGAGCTCGGCAACCACGACGTGATCTTCGAGCACATCCTGGGCCACCGCTACTTCATGTCCCTGGAACGGGGCAAGGAGGTGCCTCTCTCCGAAGCCGTGGCCAACTGGTACGACGCTGTCTATCGCCCGGTGATGGAGGTACTCGAAAACCATCACATCAGGGAGCGCTTCCCTCAATGGACAGAGACGGACCTCTACCTGGCCCTGACCAGACGCTGGCTCGAGCTGGCACGCGACGGACACGACGCCGGCCCCGAGGACGCCGGCATCTCGCTGGTCCAGGAGGCCGACGAGAGCAGCGCCAGGTCGGCGGCGATCATGCTCCGGCGCTGGGTTCGCAAGAGCATCCGCCGCACGATAGTCCTCGGCAGCGCGCTCAAACCCAGCCGGGTGATACGAAGGTCTTAGGTAGGTTAGGTTGTCCTCCCCACGCCCGCCGAGGGGAGGAGCTGACCGCCTCCCCTCATCTGATCATTGCGGCGGGCTGGCTGTCGTTCGGCGGTTGACCAGCTCCAGCGACAGCTTCTCGACCACGGGGTTGTCGGGGCGCCAGCCGGCCGCCTGGTCGAGCAGCAGCCGAGCCCCCCGCGCGCCGCTGTAGGTGAGCAGTTGGCGGACCGTGGTGAGGCCTAGGTAGGGCGCCATCTCAACGTCGTCGAACCCGATGACCGAGAGCCGGCCGGGCACGTCCACGCCGGCACGCACCGCCGCCTCGAGCACGCCGAAGGCCTGCGTGTCGGAGGCCGCGAAGATGGCCGTCGGCGGGTCGGGCAGCGCAAGCAGCTCCGAGGCCTGCTGCAGCGCCACCTCCCTGCTGTGCTCGCCCTCCTTGACGTGGTGAGGGGGCACCTCCAGGGCCGCCTCCCTCATCGCCGCCTCGAAACCCTCGTGGCGGTGGGCGCTGGAGGTGAACCCGAAGCGGTTGTCGGAAGGATCGCCAAGGAACGCTATCCTGCGATGCCCCAACTCCAGCAGGTGCCGGGTCGCGAGAATGCCGCCCTCCACGTCGTCGGTGTATACGTGGCTGAGGCCCTGAAAACGGACGTCGACCAGCACGACCGGCGCCCCGCCGCCGACGAGGCGCTCCATCTCCTCGGGCGGTGGCGGCACCGAGATCACCAGAACTCCGTCCGAGCGGCCGCCGGCGACGTTGAGGAACTGCTCCTGGACCTGCTTGGGCGTGCCGACGTTGTAGAGGATGGTGTCGTAACCCGCGGCCGTGAACTCCGCCTCGGCGCCCCGCAGCCGTTCCACCGCCGAGGGGCGGACGAAGAAGGGGACTATGACGCCGAGAGTCATGGCCCGGCCTCGCGAGAGGCTTCTGGCGATCGGGTTGGGGCGGTAGTCCAGCTCCTCCATGGCCGAGAGCACCCGCCGGCGGGTGGCATCGCTGACCAGGCTGCTGCTGTTCAGCACCCGGGACACCGTCGCCTCACCGACGCCGGCGCGAGCCCCGACATCGGCCATCGTGGCGAGCCGCCGATCGCGGTCGCCCCTGCTCGCCTTGCTCGGCTGGTAGTCGAGCTCCGCGATGGCCGCCTGCACCCGCTGCCTGGTCACCTGGGCCACCAGGTCGCTGCCCCGCAACACCCGGGAGACGGTCGACTCACTGACAGACGCTCGAGCGGCTACAGCGGCAAGGCTCGCCGGGTGGCGAATGTCTTGGTCGCCTGCTGGCTGGGACTTCACGCAGCGCCAACCTACGGCGCCGCCGCGAGGCCGGTCAAGCGCGAGATAGGTGTGTGGTTGCGGGAGGCCTGACTGTCCCTCGGACCGGGTCAGCTCGCTCGGTCGCGGACCGGCGCTGGAAGCCGATAGTGTCGCTCACCCACTGAGCGCAGTCTCTGAGCCGCCTGCTCAGGAGTGATGTCTCGCTGGGACTCGCCCAGTAGCTCGAAGCCGACCATGAACTTATGGACGGTGGCGGATCGGAGCAGCGGCGGATAGAAGTGCAGGTGGAGGTGCCACTCAGGATGGGGCCGCCGGTCGGTCAGCGACTGATGGAAGCCCATCGAGTACGGAAAGAAGGCCTGGAACAGGTTGTCGTACCTCGTCGCCAGCCGGTTGATCATGTCTGCCAGTGAGTCCCGCTCGGCGCAGGTGAGGTCGACCAGTGACGCCACCCGGCGCCGGCTGATCACCAGCGTCTCGTATGGCCAGGCCGCCCAGAACGGCACCACCGCGACGAAGTGCTCGTTGTCGCAGACCAAACGCTCCTGGCCGGCCAGCTCGACGGACAGGTAGTCTCCCAGGAGCGAGCTGCCGTGAGCCTTGTAATGCCTCAGCTGGCGCTCCTGCTCGCGGCCGACCTGGACCGGGACGTGCTCGCTGGCCCAGATCTGACCGTGCGGATGTGGGCTGCTGGCGCCCATCAGCGCGCCGCGGTTTTCGAAGACCTGGACATGGTTCACCACCGGGTCGGCACCGAGCTCCGCGTACTGCTCCGCCCAGATGTCGACGACCTGGGCCAGTTCCCCGGGGTCCAGCTCGCCCAGGCTCTGGTCGTGACGCGGCGAGAAGCACACCACCCGGCAGATGCCCCGTTCGCTCTGAGCCCGCAGCAGCGAGTGCTGATCCTGCTCGGAGCCGGCCGGGGTGTCGGGCAGGAGTGCGGGGAAGTCGTTAGTGAACACGAAGGTCTGCCGGTAGACCGGATTGCGTCCGCCGCCGGCTCGCTGGTTGCGCGGACACAGGTCGCAGGCCGGGTCATACGCCACTCGCTCCTGCTGGAACGGTCTCTCCAGCTGGCCCTGCCAGGGCCGGTCGGCTCGCTGCGGCGACACCAGCACCCATTCGCCGCTCAGCGGGTTGTGACGGCGATGGGGATGCCGGGCCAGGTCAAACATGGGGTGCCAATCGACCCGCAGCCCTTTCAGATCCTTGCTGCCTCGAAGGCTGGGGAGCCCACGCCGGCACCCGAAGTGGCGGTGAAGGAGTCACGCTCATCGCACCATCTCGCCTCCCCGGTCACTGCGTGTCGGTGACGGCCGTCAAGAAGGCGACCACGCGCGGACGCATTGCATGAAAGCGCTTTCAGACAGCCTTGCTGTCAGTTAACCCCCAACCGTTTTCCTTGTCAAGCGTTTCCATTCACTTTGTCTTACACACAGACCGGTGCCGCCGGCTGGCAACCGAAGCTAAGCTCACCTCCCAGATGGCCATCCACAGACCCTGGATGCCCGAAACCACCTGCCTGGTGCGCGTCCAGGGCGGCGGGCGGCCGGGCTGGGCACTCTGGCGAGATGGACGCCTCCTCTCTCTCGACCTGCGTCTTGACGAGCTGCTGGGCCAGCCGCTGGAAACCATCCGAGCCTGGCTGAGCGCTGCCGGCGGTCCCGAGCTCGACCCGGACGAACTCGAACTCCTTGCGCCGGTCGAGAGCCAGGAGGTCTGGGCGGCGGGAGTGACATACCAGCGCAGCCGCGAGGCCAGGATGGAGGAGGCGGCCCAGAAGGACGTCTACGCCCTCGTCTACGCCTCGGAGCGGCCGGAGCTCTTCTTCAAGTCCGCGGGCTGGAGGGTGGTGGCGCCCGGGCGCGAAGCGGGGATCCGGCGCGACTCCACCTGGGACGTGCCTGAACCCGAGCTCGCGGTGCTTTGCAACTCCCGGGCCGAGCTGGTCGGCTTCAGCTGCGGCAACGACATGAGCTCCCGCAGCATCGAGGGAGAGAACCCGCTCTACCTGCCCCAGGCCAAGGTCTACGACCGGAGCTGTTCGCTGGGCCCCTCACTGACGCCGGCCTGGGAGGTCGAAATCGCCGGCGCCGGGGTGCGGATGCGCATCTCTCGAGCGGGTCGTGAGGTGTTCAGCGGAAACGCCAGCCTGGACGAGCTGGTGCGAGAACCGGCGGCGCTGTGCCGCGTGCTTCTTTCCAGCTACCCCATGCCCGCCGGCGCGTGGCTGCTCACCGGCACCTCCATCGTGCCGCCGCCTCCCTACACGGCAGAGGAGGGCGATACGGTGAGCATCTCCATCGACCGCTTGGGAACCCTGGAAAACCGCCTGGTGCGGGTTCCGCACACGGGTGCCACGGCCCGGCCGCTGACCCGATGAGAGCCTCGGCCGGCCGCAGGCCCAGCGTCGCTGAGGGCGCCATGCGGACGGCGCCGGCCAGCGCTTACCAGCCGCGCCTCTTGGAAGCCACCTCTTCCAGGTAGATCGACTCGTAGCCCTCGGCCATCCGGGCCGGCCCGAAGCGCTCGTGCGCCCGCTCCGCGCAGCGGCGGGGGTCGATCTCTCCCAGCTTGTGAAAGGCCTCGATCAGGCCCTCGGTGTCGCTGGCGAGGAATCCCGTCACACCGGGCTCCACGATCTCCACCGCCGCGCCCCTTTCGGTGGCCAGCACCGGCGTCCCGCTGGCCATCGCTTCGACCATGGCTATGCCGAACGGCTCCTCCCACTGGATGGGGAACAGCATTGCGCTGGCCCTGGCCAGGAGCCGGGCCTTCTCCTTGCCCGCCACGTTCTCGATCCAGCGCACCGACTCGCCCAGGTGCGGCTCGATCTCCTTCTCGAAGTACTCCCGCTCGGAGTCGTCGACCTTACCGGCCAGCACCAGCGGACAGCCGACCTCTCTGGCGACCTGGATGGCGATGTGCTGCGCCTTGTCCGGAGAGATCCGCGCCAGCTCAACCAGGTAGTCCTCCTTCTCGACACCGAGTTCGACGGAGGCGGGATCGAAGGCGTTGTGGACCATCGCGCGCCACCTGACGCCCGCCACCTGCCGCTGCTGGGCGGCGCTGATCCCGACCAGGTGCACCCTGGAATCGAGCACCGACAGGAACCTGCCGTCGGCCTCGGTGAGGTCTCCGTGGATGGTGGCGACGATCGGGGTGGACAAGCCCATGCAGGCGGCGATGGTCATGCCGGTGTAGTTGTTCTCGTGCACGACGTCGAAGGCGCGTCGCCGGAGGATGTCGTGCGCCTCGACCAGGTAGGCGCAGTTCAGCGGCTCCTGGTCACGGGTGCCGAGCTTCTCCTCCCAGCTGCTCGGGGCCAGCGAGATCAGCTCGAAGTCCGTGCCCTGGCCCTGGCCCCCGATCACGGTGACCTGATGGCCGCGTTTGTGCAGCTCCTGGGCGAGCAGGTAGATCAGCAGCTCGATCCCGCCATACCCCTCGGGAGGGACGGAGTACCACGGCGGCGAAACGATCGCGACGCGGAGAGGGTCCATCGCTGCTGCAGGAAGCCTACGCGACCCCTGCCTCGAATTGATCCTCCGACAGCCCCGCGGGGGAAGGTAGGTGGGGCGCCTCGATCAAGCAGGCCTCGCGACGGGAGCTGGTGCTCCGGTCGGCTTTCCGGCGAAGGTGGGCAGGTCGTTCTGAGTCCCGACGAAGTTGCTGACATCGACCTCGCCCTGGATCCCCGGGATGTTCCCGGTGCTCGTGTACTGCCAGAGCGCCCAGGTCGACCAGCCGGCCGGCAACACCGGATCGGAGACGTCATACGCCGCCACCCAGAGCGGACTGCTCGCGAAAGAGCCGTCCCCTCCGGCGCATTGGTTCCACCAGCCGGCGGAGGTGTAGATCGCAGGCAGCCGGCGTACTCGACGCAGCACCTCGGCCTTGAAGGCCTTCACCCAGCCGACCATCGAGTCCGAGCTGAGGCCGTAGCAGGGCTGGCTCGAGTCGTATGGATTCCACTCCAGGTCCACGATGGGAGGCAGGGTCGCCCGCGAACCGCTGTCGGTCGCCGTGTCCAGGAAGAAGTCCGCCTGGCTGGTCCCGTCGCTCGCCGAAGGGATGGCGAAGTGATAGCCGGCCGTGAACAGCCGCGCGCCCTTGGCGGTGCTGTAGTCACCGGCGAAGTAAGGGTTGACGTAGTAGTTGCCCTCGGTCGCTTTGATCATGGCGAAGCGGATTCCCGAGTCGAACACCTGAGGCCAGTTGATCCTGGCTCCGCCCGAGTGCTGGCTGGACGAGACGTCCACGCCCTCGGGCCAGCCGTTGACAGCCGCGTCCGCCGAAAGCCGCCCTCCCCTCAACATCGCGAGGAACGCGGCTCCGTGAGGCATCGAGGGGTCGCCGGCCGCCGACGGCAGCCTCGCCTCCTGCGCGCTAACCGGCGTCCTGACCTGCCCGGCGTCCGCGTAGGACGGCGGGGCGGTCGTCAACGACGCGGCCGCGGCCGAGAGGAACACGAGCAGCCACGCTCGACTGATTCGCAAGCATCGCGAATGGCTCAAAGCATCTCCCACCTTTCCCAACCCGGACCGACCGTCGGCGTCGCTCGCCAGCCCTCCTCGGCCTGTGTCGAAGAGCGCGCCTCAGCCCACCAGGGTGTGGCAGTACTCTCCGCAATCTGCCGCCCCCGCGCTATGGGTCTACCGTCCCGCCCGGCCGAACCGGCGGCCTGGCCCGTGGGACAGTCAGGTTCGTTGCGCCGCCGAAAGGCGCCATCTCGCCGCTCTCCGGGGGGTCCGGGCAGCACCGGTTTTGGGCGGTGCTGCTATTGGAAGTCCCGGCTCCTCGCTGGGTCAGCCGTCCCGCCTCGGGGAGACTGGCCGGATCGAGCCCGGGACACGGGGCGCCGGGTTGGGACGGCGTGGAGCCCTGACGGGACGGGATGTCCAGACGCCACCACTGTTCCTCCCCCCGCACGCGGGGGGAGGCCGGGTGGGGGGCTTTCGTTCAGAAGCCCGTAATCGGGGCCGGCCTCTCCAGCGCGGCCACCTGCCAGAAGAGCCCGGGCTGGTTGAGAGCGACCCTGAGACCGCGCTGCTCAGCCGCCGCGACGATGCGTGCCGGGGGATGCAGAAAGACGTGGAACTGGCGGCGCGTAAGGCGGAACGCCAGGTTGCCGAGGGTGAGCGCGACGCGCGTCCACCAACTCTCCCTGGGGAAGCTCATCACGAGCACCTCACGGGCGCGGTCGGCGGCGGCGCCGGCCAGCGCCGGCATGTCCGTGTAACAGCAGACGACGCGATTCAGGACGACGATGTCTGCAGCCGCGATCTCGGTCCCGGCCTGGGCGAAGTCCGCCACCCGCCGCTCGACTCGGTATCCAAGCCCGGCCTCACGGAGAAGCTCCTCGGCGACCTGTTCGTAGGTGGGCGTCAGCTCGACGCTCACGGCCCGGGCGAGCCCTGCCTTCAGCAGCTCCAGCTGGATGGCGCCGATACCGCCCCCCACCTCGAGCAGCGTTCGCTCCCTCAAGCCTCGCCGCTTCAGGAGCTCGACCAGGCGCATTGACGTGGAATCCAGGCCCTTTCGCCGGTAGCGCCTTGCCTGCGCGCGGGCCCCCTTCTCGCTGAAGAGCTGCCGGTAGCCCTTGGGCGTGCAGCAGTCGCTCATGGGCCCATCATGCCGTGGAGGCATCGCCGGCGAGCAGGCGGCCGCCGGTCTGTGATCCGGTCCGCGGCGCGGCCGCTCCAGCCCATCCCAGCCGCCATAGCTGGTCCCCGATCTGGTCGATGGTCAGGCGGCCGGGCCGGTACCAGAGGTAGAGCCACCCGGTCATGCCGTCGAGGCCGAGCATCAGCACGTGCGGGTCGAGGTCCTCTCGAAGCACCCCCTCCCTCTGCCCCTGCTGGATCAGTTCGAGGATCGCGTGCCGGTATTCGCGCAGCCGGCGGCCGAGGCCGGAGAGGATCTCGGGCGCGATCCAGGGTCGCTCCTGCCAGAAGACCGTCAT
>JALYYF010000115.1 GCA_030946725.1 Candidatus Dormiibacterota bacterium | reverse complement strand
CCGTGCAGCGGCAGATGTTGCCCGAGATCGCCCAGCGGATCTCCTCCTCGCTGGGATTGGAGTTCTCATCCAGCAGCGCCTTGGTGACCAGCATCATCCCGGGAGTGCAGAAGCCGCACTGGAGGCCATGCTCCTCTTTGAAGCCCGCCTGTATCGGGTGCAGCTTGCCGCCCGCCGCGAGCCCTTCCACGGTCGTCACCTCGCGGCGATCCGCCTGTACGGCGAAGAACGTGCAGGACTTGATCGGCGTCCGGTCCAGGAGGACCGTGCAGGCGCCGCAGCTGGTGGTGTCGCAACCGACGTGGGTGCCGGTCAGCCCCAGGGTCTCGCGGAGGAAGTGGACGAGCAGCAGCCGCGACTCCACCTCCGCCGAGCGGGGCCGCCCATTGACGGTGACCGTTATCCGCCGCCGCTCGGGCCGGCCGTCTGTGGTCTCGTCATTCACGGCGCTCCGCCCTCCTTCTTTTCGTTGATCTCCTCCATCACCCCCTCAACCGACTCGTGGCCGCTGAAGTACTCGCCCTGGCCGGATTGCCCGGGCGGTGCCGCGGCTGCCTTCGGTGTCTCACCTTCGGCACCGACATGCTGCCGTTCACCGGGACCGCCGAGACTCAGGGTGGCGCCACAGCTGGAGCACGTGACGACGCCGGCGGAAGGCGAAAGCGAGTGCTGTCCACTCTCTGCCGGTACATCGGCCCCACAGTTCGGACACCTGCTGTCGGACATCTGGCTCCTCCCTTGACGGTGCTTCCGACCGTCAGGCCACCGCTCCGGCCACTTCCGCGGCCCGGCGGAGCCCCCGCTCGGTGAACACCCGCACGATCTCTCTCTTGTAGTCGGCGCTACCGCGGAGGTCGTTCTTCGGCTCGGCGGCCTGGGCGGCGAGCTCGGCCGCCTGCCTTATGGCGCCGTCATCAAGCTGCGCCCCGGCCAGCGACTCCTCGGCCGCGGTGGCCTTGACGTTGATGGGGCCGACCGCGGTCAGGCCGATGCCGGCCCGGCGCACGCGCCCGTCGTCCATCGACAGGTGGACGGCCACGCCCACGGTGGCGAAGTCCCCCACCTTCCGCTCCAGCTTCAGGTAGGCGCCGCCGGCCCGCTCGCCGGGGTCCGGCACGAGCATGGAGGTGACGATCTCGGTCGGTTCCAGCACCGTGGTGAATGGACCCTGGAGGAAGTCGCCGATCGGGATCGACCGCGCTCCCCCCTGTCCGCGGACCTCGAGCGTGGCGCCCGTGGCCAGCATCACCGACGCCCAGTCCCCCTGCGGGTCGGCGTGCGCGAGCGAGCCGCCGACGGTGCCCAGGTTGCGAACGAGGGGATCGGAAATCTGCGGTGCGGCATCGCCCAGCACCTGATAGCGGCCACGGAGCAGGGCCGACCGCTCGCAGGTCTTGTGGCGGACACGCGCGCCGATGCGCAGGCCGCCGTCCTCCTCGACCAAGTCGTCGAGACCCTTGATGCGGTTGATGTCGACCAGCACGCGGGGCGCGGCGAAGCGAAGCTTGAGGAGGGGGATCAGGCTCTGGCCGCCCGCCAGCACCTTCGCGTCCTCTCCGAAGCGCTCCAGGATCGAGAGCGCCTCATCGAGCGTGTCGGGTGCGAAGTACTCGAAGCTCGCGGGGTACATGAGCCTCCTCCTCTCCTCTCCTGGCCAGTCGCCTTGGCGAGACCGTGTCGCGAACGTACGGTACGCCTCCGCTAGACGCCGAAGTATAGATCTGCCCAACAATCGCGACCAGTTCGCAGGTCGACCGGAACGGCTTGACAGGGAACGCCTGCGGCAGCTAGACAAGCTGACCACATGCCGCCGGCGGACATGATCACCGGGGCGGAATCAGGCCAGGACATGAAGAGGGAGTCCCCATGAACTTGTTGCCGGGCGTTCGCCAGCACACCGTCGGCACCGATCGGCTGCGGATGAGGTACATCGAGTACGGCCCGGAGACCGGCGTACCGGTCGTCCTCCTCCACGGGAACCTCTCCACCGGCCGCTTCTACGAGCACCTGATGCCGGGGGCGCCGGAGCGCTACCGCTTCATCGCCCCCGACATGCGCGGCTTCGGCGACACCGAACGAGTGCCCATCGACGCCACGCGCGGAGTGCGCGACTGGGCCGACGACACCCACGCCCTGATGCAGGCGCTGGGCATCGACCGGCCGCTCCACCTCGTCGGTTGGTCGACCGG
>JALYYF010000098.1 GCA_030946725.1 Candidatus Dormiibacterota bacterium | reverse complement strand
ACGCAGCAATTCGAGGCAGTGCCGCTGAGCCTGCCTGGCCTGGAAGGAACCGTGACATCTTCACCGGTCCCCTGGGCCAGGAGCGGCGGCAACCTCAGCCTGGCCTGGAAGGATTCCGGGGGGAGATACCTGTTCGTCCAGGGAACCGGCCTGAGCGAGGACCAGCTGCGACGGATCGCGGCTTCGATGTCCTGACGGCTGCGCGACCGCCCCCTACCGATCGGCTAGCGGCGGGCCGCTCCGGCCTTTGGCTGGACGAGGTCGGGAGCGGCGTCGATCACGCCGTCGATCAGCCCGTACTTAATGGCCTCTTCGGGCGCCATGTAGTAGTCGCGGTCGGTGTCCCGCTCCACGCGCTCCAGCGGCTGCCCGGTGTGGCGGGCGATCAGCTCGTTCAGCTCGTTCTTGATGCGCAGGATCTCGCGGGCGTGGATGTCCAGATCGGTGGCCTGGCCGGTCAGGCCGCGCCCGGAGATCAGGGGCTGGTGCATGTGGATCCTGGCGTTGGGCAGCGCGAACCGCTTCCCCGTCGCCCCTGCCATCAGCAGCACGGTCCCGAAGCTCGCGGTCCGGCCGACGGCGACTGTCGAGATCGGCGGCTTGACGTACTGCATGGTGTCGTAGATCGCCATCCCCGACGCGACGGCACCGCCCGGCGAGTTGACGTACATCTGGACCTCCTTGTCGGGGTCCTCCGACGCCAGGAAGATCAGCTGGGCCACGATCAGGTTTGCCACGATGTCGTCGATGGGCCTCCCCACGATCACGATCCGGTCGCGGAGCAGCCGCGAGTAGATGTCGAAAGCCCGTTCGCGGTTTCCGCCCTCGTTCTCGACGACCGTCGGCACCCAGCCCATCGCCACCGATCCTAGCAGGCTCCGGGAGCCTTCCCGGTGCCTCGGGAATCCCTTAACAACCACGGTTGGGGCGGCCGCCAGCCCACGGGTATAGTCACGACCGAAGTGATCGCTCGACCGGAGAGGGTGCTGTCCGCGGGCGACTTCTTCGAAGGCCTCGCGGCGACCCTGGTCCGCCGTCTGCCGCCGGCACTGCGGGACTTCGAAGCGGTCCGCGGACGGGGGCGCCTCCTCAAGCTCGACTACGGACATCCCGAGACTCACTTCGAGGCCTGGCACCACCGAGCCGTGGGGCGGCTCGAGATGGGTCTCCACTTCGAAGGCGAGCGGGAGCTCAACGCCGCGGCCCACGGCTTCTTCCGTGGCCGGATCGTCGAGATCAAGCGGGCGCTCCCACGGGCGGAGCTGGAACCCTGGGACCGCGGCTGGGCACGGCTCTACGAGACACTGGCGGCCCCGGAGCTGTCCGACCGTTCCGTCGTCGTGGCGGGCGAGCGTCTCACCGCTTACATCACCGTCCTGCAGCCGATGCTGACCGAGTTCTGGGAGTCACGCTGAGATGGAGCCGACCGCCGCCCGCTGCCTCTTTCCGCTCACCAAGCAGTTCATCTTCATGAACCACGCCGGGGTGTCACCGATGAGCGAGCGGGCGAAGGCCGCCCTCGAGCACCTCATGGAGCAGCTGGTCACCCGGCCCTATCCGGACGGGATGTCGCAGGAGGAGGCCGAACGGCTCCGCCACTCGATCGGCCGCCTCGTCGGGGCCCGTCCCGACACCGTCGGGCTGGTGCGCAGCACCGCCCACGGCATCTCGCTGCTGACCCAGGGGCTGGACTGGCGAGCCGGCGACAACGTCGTCGGGGCGCGCGGCGAGCATCCGGACAACGTCCATCGCTGGATGACGCTGCGCGACCGCGGCGTGGAGTATCGGCTGGCCGAACCGGTCGAGGGCCGCATCACGCCGGAGGTCGTGCTTTCACTTGTCGACGAGCGCACCAGGGTGGTCGCTCTGAGCCACGTCGACCTCTGGAACGGCTGCAGGGTCGACCTGGAGAGCATCGGCTCGGAGCTTCGCCGGCGGGGAGTGATCTTCGCGGTCGACGCCACCCAGAGCGCCGGGGCGCTTCGGCTGGACCTCGACGCCCTGCCCGTCGATTTTGCCTGCGCGGCTGCCCACAAGTGGCTGCTGGGGCCCAGGGGGATCGGGTTCTGCTATTGCCGGCCAGACCTCCTGGGCCGGCTGCAGCCATCGCTGGTGGGCAATGCAACCGTCACCTCCGAGACGGCCCACCGCCTGGAAGAGTCCAGCATGTCCGTCCTCGAGATGGC
>JALYYF010000087.1 GCA_030946725.1 Candidatus Dormiibacterota bacterium | reverse complement strand
GCCGGCGAGATGGAGCAGGCGCGCGTGACATTCGAAGGAGCGATCGCATACGCCAACGACGTCGGCCTCCTCGCGGAGGAGGTCGATCCGTCCGGCGGCGAGCTGCTCGGCAACTTCCCCCAGGCCTTCAGCCACATCGGGCTGGTGAACGCGGCCTGGGCGATCTCTCAGGCCGAAGAGAAGGCCGGGGCTAAGCACGGAAAGCATGGCGCGGGTACGGCCGCCACAGCGGCGGCCGAAGGAGCGAAGGCATGAAGGCGATAGCAGTGATTCCGGGCCAGGCGGGCAGCATCCGTCTGGCCGACCTTCCCAGGCCCCGTCTGAACGAGGTTTCCGAGGGCAGGGGGGTACTGGTCAGGGTGTTGAGCGTGGGCCTCGACGGCACCGACAAGGAGATCAACGCCGCGGCCTACGGGGCGGCGCCGCCTGGTTCCGAATTCCTCGTCCTGGGCCACGAAAGCCTGGGCGTGGTGGAGCAGGTCGGTCCGGGAGTGACCGAGGTGCAGCCGGGCGACCGGGTCGTAGCCACGGTGCGCCGGCCTGGCAACAGCCTCTATGACTCGATCGGTCTCCAGGACTTCACCACCGACGACACGTATCACGAGCACGGGATCAGCACCCTGCACGGCTTTCTGACCGAGTACTACGTCGACGACGCCCGCTACCTGGTGAAGGTCCCCGTGGGCCTGGGCGAAGCCGCCGTCCTGCTCGAGCCGACCAGTGTCGCCGAGAAGGGCATAGCGCAGGCCTACGAGATCCAGCGCCGGCTTCGTGTCTGGTCTCCCCGCCGCGCGGCGGTGCTGGGCGCGGGCCCGCTGGGCCTGCTGGCGAGCATGATCCTGCGCCTTGGCGGGCTGCAGGTGACCACGCTGGGGCTGGACGAGGCGCCCTACCTCAACTCGGAGATGGCGGAGGCGCTCGGCGCTCGCTACCTCAGCACGCGCAAGACCTCCCTGGCTCAGCTGTCCGAGCGGGAGGGACCCTTCGACCTCATTTTCGAGGCGACCGGGTTCTCGCCGCTGGTGTTCGAGGCGATGGCGGCGCTGGCCAAGAACGGGGTGCTGGTGCTGTCCAGCGTGACCGGGGGCGACCGCCAGGCCGAGGTTCCCGCGGACAGGCTCAACCTCGGCTTCGTCCTGGGCAACAAGGTCATGGTCGGCACCGTGAACGCCAGCCGGGGCGACTTCGAGGCGGGTGTCCGCGACCTCGCGATGATGGACGAGCAGGATCCGGGCTGGCTTCAGCGGTTCATTACGCACCGCGTCAAGGGCCTGGGCGGTTACTCTGAGGCGTTCGAAATGCTCAACCAGCGCTCAGGGACAATCAAGGTAGTCGTCGAAGTCGCCGCGGAGGAGTCGCGAATGCAGGCCGCCGGAATGGCGAGGTCGACGCCTGCCAGTGGCTGAAGCCCCCTCCGGGCGCCAGTTCGAGATCACCCACGGCGTCCAGCGTGCGGTCGTGACCGAGGTCGGCGCGACGCTGCGAAGCTACAGCGTGGGCGATCGAGAGCTGCTGGACGGCTTCGAGGTCGACGAGATGTGCTCGGCCGGGCGCGGGCAGCTGCTCCTGCCCTGGCCGAACCGCATCCGCGACGGTCGCTACAGCTTCGGAGGCAAGGAGCTCCAGCTGCCCCTGACGGAGCCCGAGCGTGGCAACGCGATCCATGGTCTGGTGCGCTGGAGCGTATGGGCCCCGGTCGAGTACCTCGCGGACCGGGTGGCCATGCACCACGTGCTCTATCCGCAGCCCGGCTACCCGTTCATGCTCAGCCTGACGGTGCAGTACGCGCTGTCGGCGGCGGGGCTGACGGTCACCACCAGAGCGGTCAACGTGGGCCGGGACCCGTGCCCCTTCGGCGCAGGCGCCCACCCGTACATAACGGTGGGCACCGACCTGGTCGACTCCGCCACGCTGCGATTGCGGGCACGGACCCGGCTCGAAAGCGACGACCGGGCGATACCGAGCGGCCGCGCGGATGTGGCCGGCACCGAGTACGACTTCGCCGAGCCGCGGCCGATCGGTGAGCTCGCACTGGACAGCGCTTTCACGGACGTCACCCCAGACGACGACGGCCGCCTGCGCGCGGTCCTCGCCGCGCCCGACGGATTTTCGGCGGCGGTCTGGATGGACCCCGCCTTCTCCTACGTGATGGTCTTCACCGGGGACGCGTTGGGGCCACCGAGGGCCCGG
>JALYYF010000053.1 GCA_030946725.1 Candidatus Dormiibacterota bacterium | reverse complement strand
CTTCCGCGGCCGCAGCCGCCGGCGGTGCCTCGGTTGCCGTCGAGGCCGCAGGTGTTTCCGCCGCCTCGGCAGCCGGCGCCCCTTCGGCGGCCGCCGCTTGAGCCTGGGCCGCCTCGGCGGCGGCAGCCCGCTTTCGCGCGATGGCGGCCTTCTTGCGGGACGGCTCCGGCTTGCGCACGATCAGGTGGCGGAAGACGGTGTCCGAGATCTTGAGGGTGGCCTCCATCTCGGGCACTCGGGCCGGCTCGACCTGGAAGTCGGTCAGGACGTAGTGCCCCTCGCGGAGGTGGCGGACCTCGTATGCCAACCGGCGGCGGCCCCACATGTCCGTCTTCTGCGGGTTGCCGCCCAGGTTCTCGATCAGCTTGGTGACCGAGGCGACCGCCTCGCCGACGTGTTCCTCGTCGAGGTCAGGCCGAACGATGTACAGGATTTCGTAGTCCCGAAGCAAGGGATCTTGTCTCCTCTGTAGCGTCCGGGGCCTGCGGGCCTCCGAAGGCTCCCTTCCCCTGGGTTTGGCCCCGGCATCTGCGCCGGGCAGCGAGCCGCGGGCGCCGGGACCGAGAAGGGCGGCTGTATTTTATCGGAGGAGCAGATGGCCACGTCCAAAACCAAGAACCGTCCGCGGCCCGGCGCCCAGGGGGGCAGGTCCGGGTCCGGCAACGGTGGCAGAGGCAAGCGGACCAGCGTCCGGCGACCACCGCCGAGGCGGAGCCTCTACGCGTCCTTCGCCCTGCCCCTGGCGGTCCTCGGCATCCTTTTGGTCGTGGCCATCGCGATCGTCGTCCTATACAAGAGCAGCACCAGCACCACCACCATCAGCGGGCAGACCGTCGCCAACGTGAAGTGCGAGAACTCAGAGCAGCTGGCGACCCACTACCACGCCCACCTCGACATCCTCTACCAGGGCCAGCCGGTCAAGGTCCCGGCCCAGATCGGGATCACGTCGACCTGCCTCTACTGGCTCCACACGCACGACGAGACCGGGGTCATCCACATCGAGGCGCCCAGGTCGGAGGCGAGCCGCCAGTTCAAGCTCGGAGACTTCTTCAAGGTTTGGGGCCAGCCGCTGAGCGACAAGCAGGTGGCGACGATCCAGGTGCCGGCCGGCCAGCAGGTGAAGGCCTGGGTGAACGGGAAGCCCTACACGGGCAACCCGGCCAACATCCCGCTCGCCTCCAAGGAGCAGATCGTGGTGGAGATCGGACCGACCTTCGAAGATCCGCCCCCCTTCACCTGGGACCCGAACACCTACGCCCAATAGCCGTCGGGTCGCGGCGCTCGCGTCGTAGGCTCTCCTCGATGCGGGAGCTGGCGGAGCTGCACCGGTTCAACCTCTGGGCCAACGCCAACCTCCTGTCGGCGGTCCGTGGGTTGTCTGCAGAGCAGCTGACGCAGCGGCACGAGGGCATGTACGACTCGATCCTCGGAGTCATCACCCACCTCGCCTCGGTGGAGGCCGCCTACCTGGCGCTGATGCGCTCGGAGTCGTTCGAGCCGGGTGAGACCGGCCTCGACGCCGTGGAGCGATCGCTCGCGCGCTCGGGGCGGGACCTGGTCGAGCTGGCGGCCACGGCGGACCTCGAGGGGAGCTTCCACATCCCCTGGTTCGGTCGAGACTTTCCGGTGGCCGCGGGACTGAGGCAGGTGCTGACGCACTCCGCGAACCACCGCGCCGACGTCAACCAGTGGCTGCCTCGCTTCGGGGTGGAGTCCGCGATCGTCGACTACATCGGCCTGGCTCTGGCCGAGGGCTGACGGCTAGAGCCGTTCCGGCGCCTCGATGCCGAGCAGCCCTAGGCCCAGCGTGAGCGTTCGCGAGGTCACCTCGCTGAGCGCCAGCCGGGACGCTCGCAGCTCCGCCGTCTCGGCGTTCAGCACCGAGCAGTGCTCGTAGAAGGTCGAGAAGGCGGTCGCGGCCTCGTACAGATAGGTGCAGATCCGGTGCGGCTGCAGCCTGGCCGTCGCCATCTGGACGGCCGCCGGAAACTGCGCCAGCTTGAGGGCGAGCGCCCTCTCCGCCGGCCTGGCCAGGAGGATTCCGGTCCCCACGTTTGTGGCCGTGAGTTCGCCACCCTCGCCGCCTCGGCGCAGGATGGAGCGGATGCGGGCGTTGGCGTACTGCAGGTAGACGGCCGTGTTGCCGTCCATCGCCAGCATGCGGTCCCAGGAGAAGACGTAGTCCTTCTCACGATCGCTGGACAGGTCCGCGTACTTGAGGGCCCCGATGCCGACCGCCCGCGCCACCCGCTCGCGCTCGTCGGGGTCGAGCTCTGCGCGCTCGGCCACGATGGAGGCCGCGCGGTCGACCGCCTCCTGGAGCAGCTCGATGAGCTTGATCGCGGCGCCGGCGCGGGTCCGCAGCATCTTGCCGTCGGGGCCCAGGATGGCGCCGAAGCTCACGTGCTCGGCACTGGCGCGCGCCCCCAGCCAGCCGGCCAGCCGCGCCACCGCGAAGAGCATCTCGAAGTGGAGTCGCTGGGAGGCCCCGACCACGTAGAGCAGCCGGTCGGCGCCCATCTCCAGCGTCCGGTAGCGGAGGGCGGCGAGGTCGGTGGTGTCGTAGGTGTAGCCGCCGTCGCCCTTGCGGACGATCAGCGGCAGCGGCTCGCCGTCCCGGCTGGTGAAGCCGGGCGGGAAGACGCAGAGGGCGCCCTCGCTGGGCACGGCCAGTCCGGCCTCCTCGAGCTCCCTCACCACCTCCGTCAGCACGTCCTCGTAGGAGCTCTCGGGCCTTATGTCCTCCGGCCGCAGCAGGACGCCCAGGAAGCGGTAGAGGTCCTCCAGCTGCCGGATGGACTCGCCGATCAGCTCGCGCCAGACGGCCACCGTCTGGGGATCGCCGGCCTGGAGCGCGACCACCCGGCGGCGTGCGCGCTCGGCGAACTCGGGATCGGAGTCGAAGCGGGCGCGCACCTCCTGGTAGAAGGCGTTGAGGTCCCGGACCTGGCGCTCGACGCTTCCGGCCCAGCCCCGATCGATCAGCTCCTCGACGAGCATGCCGAAAGGGGTGCCCCAGTCGCCGAGGTGGTTCTGGGGGATCACCTCGTGGCCCGCGAAGCGGAGCAGGCGGACGAGGGCGTCCCCGAGGATCGTGCTGCGGAGGTGACCGGCGTGCATCTCCTTGGCGGCGTTCGGCGAGCTGTAGTCCACGACGACCCGGCGAGGGGTCTCCTCCCGCGCGACGCCCAGCCGATCGTCGGTGGAGAGATTCCGCAGGTGGCGCTCCAGCCAGTCGCGGCGCAGCGCGAGGTTCACGAAGCCAGGGCCCGAGACCTCCGGTGGCTCGACCATGTCGCCCGTGTCGAAGTGCTCCACGATGGCGGCCGCGACCTGCCGCGAGGGCAGCGAGAGCCGCTTGGCGAGCGGCATCGCGGCGTTGCTCTGGTAGTCGGCCGGCCGCTCGGGCGGAGCCGGGCGGATGGCCGCCTCCTCCAGCCCGATCTCCAGCGAGTAGGCGGCTTCGACGGCCGCGGCGATGCGGCGTCCGAGCTCGTCCGCAACGTCGCCCCTCAGCATCCGGCCTCGGTGCCCTCCGCTGCCGGGACGGCCTCCGCCTCGCGCAGGATCCGGGCCGCCCGCAGGTGCTCCAGCGCCAGCTCGGGACGGCCCTCGCGCAGCGCCTGCTCCCCAAGCCGCTCGTGGCCCGGAGCGTCGAGCCGGACGACACGGCCGGCGAGCACGCCCTGCAGGCGGCGCAGGCGGTGATGGTCGCCGCGGGCCTGCAGCAGCCGCTCTTCACCGGAGACCAGCTGGGCGGCCTCCGCAGCGCGCCCGAGCTCGATCAGGGCCTCCGCAGCGCAGAGCCGCGCGTCGGCGCCGAGCGGCGAGCGGTCCTCCAGCGCCCCCGCGACAAGTTCCAGAGCGCGCCTCGGGCTGCGCCTGGCAAGCGCCAGGCGAGCTCGTTCGACGGTCAGCTCCCGGTCCATGTCGGCGCCTCCCAGCAGGTAGTCGACCGGCTGCCCGAGCCGCGCGGCGATCACCCTGAGCACCCGCGTCGAGGGCTGGCTGCGCCCCATCTCGACCTGGTTCAGGAAGGCCCGGCTGAAGTCCTCGCCGGCCACCTGGGCAAGGCTCAGGCCCCGTTCGAGCCGGGCGCGCCGGATCCGCTGGCCCAGCGTCTCGTCGCTCACTCGTAAAGAGTAGCTTTACAGAGCGACCGCTTTACAGGGAGGCGGACGGCCGCTATCTTTCGTGCCCGGCATGGCGCCGCGGAGCAGGAGGTACAGCCGGCTTCGGCTCGAGGACTATCTGGCCGCCGCAGGGCTCTTCCTGGTCGTCGTGGTCGCGCTCGCGGTGCTCGGCCACGGCGGCGGGTCGACAAAGGCCGCGGCCCTGGG
>JALYYF010000028.1 GCA_030946725.1 Candidatus Dormiibacterota bacterium | reverse complement strand
AAGGAGGCGCCGAGCACCGCAGTGAGCGTATTCGACATACGCGCAGCGAGGAGCGCAGGAGCCGACGCGGCAGATGGCGTGCATGGGCGCCAAAGATCCGGTCGGGCTTTTCGGCCGCACCTCTAGATCCCGCCCTTCAGTTTTCGCCAGCCGCCTGCACGGTTGTTGGCGATGATCTGCTTGAACATGGCCGTCAGGGCCCGCGCGTTGATGGTCTCGCCCTCGCCGACTGCGACGGTGCGGGCCGTCTTGTTGTCGTGACCGGCGGTGATGATTCCCTCGGGATCGGGGACGATGCCACCGTCGTACAGAAAGATGTTGACGTGGTCCCTGGCCGCCAGCAGGGCGCAGATGTTGCCCTGCAGCACGAAGTACGGTTGCCTGGTGCGTTTGATGGTCTCGGCGACCTCCGGGTCGGCGGCGTGAACCAGGTCGCGGACCTCCCTGCAGAACCTCTGCTGCCACCCGGGCAGCGCGTCGATGTAGGCGTCCACGCGTGGGTCGGTCGGGTAGCTCATCGCGCATCCACCATAGCTCGGTGAAGCTCGCCGCCATCCATTGACAAACGTCGATGCCTTGGCCCAGACTACTTCCATTGACGGTTTTCGATGAATAGGAGCGCAGGCGATGAGTGAGGTTCGAGAAGCCGTTCGATCGAGATACCAGCGCGCCGCAGAGCAGCTGACGGTGCTTGCCGACAGCGGCGCCGGGCCGGAAGCCGGCTGCTGCAGCGCTGCTGGCCCGGACTGCGGATGCGCCGGCGCCTACTCCAGCGACGAGGTGGCGGGAGTCGGCCTGACGGACGCCTTGAGCCTGGGCTGCGGGAATCCACTGCTGCTGGCGGACCTGCGACCCGGCGACACCGTGCTCGACCTTGGCAGCGGCGGGGGCCTGGACGTCCTCCTCTCCGCCCGCCGCGTGGCGCCCGGAGGGCACGCCTACGGCGTCGACATGACCGACGAGATGCTCCAGCTCGCCGACTCGAACAAAGCCAGGGCCGGGATCGACAACGCGACCTTCCTCCAGGGCACGATCGAGCAGGTGCCGCTGCCCGACAACTCGGTCGACGTGGTGATCTCCAACTGCGTGATCAACCTGACCGAGGACAAGGGGGCGGTGATCCGCGAGGCCTTCCGGGTCTTGAAGCCCGGCGGCCGGCTGGCGGTCTCCGACATGGTCGAGCTGAAGAAGCTGCCGCCGGACGTCAAGAAGGCGGTCGACGCCTGGGCAGGCTGCATCTCGGGCACCATTCCGGTCGCCATCTACCGGCAGCTCCTGGTCGAAGCGGGGTTCCAGGACCCGACGGTCGAGATCACCAATGAACAGGACGTCGAGGGCATCACCGGAGCCATCGCCAGCGCCGCGATCCGAAGCCGAAAGCCGGCCCAGAGCTGAGCGTGAGGGGCGTCGGACCCTGCCTGACCCTGGGCACGCGCCCCGGCTTTCGGCGCAGGATGGGTTCGCCATGAGCATGGGCCGGGTCTTCGAGAATCCCACCACCGGCGAGCGCATCGTCCTGTTGAGATCCGCTGCGGACACCGCCGGCGAGCTGCTCGAGTTCGAGCTGAGCCTTGCTCCCGGTGGCCACGTACCGAGCGGCCACGTCCATCCCGAACAGGAGGAGCGCTTCACCGTCCTGGAGGGCCAGGCGCGCTTTCGGCTGGGGAGGCGGACGGTGATCGCCCGGACCGGCGAGACGGTCACCGTGCCGCGCGGCCAGGCCCATCACTTCGCCAACGCGGGCGCCCAACCCGCTCGGCTCCTGGTCCAGGTGCGGCCCGCCCTGCACATGGAGGAGCTGCTGGAGACGGCGGCGGCGCTGACACGGGACCGCAGAGGGAAGCTCGCCGGCCGCCCGCGGCTGCTCGACCTGGCCCTCTTCCTGCGCGAGTTCGAGCGGGAGGTGAGGGCCCCGCTGGTCCCGCGGGCGCTGCTCCAGGCGGGCACGCGGTCACTGGCCTGGCTGGCCGGTCTGGCCGGGTGGGACGCTCGCTACCGGACGCTTCGCGCCGCCGACAGGGCCGATGCCGGGCGCTCTTGAGGGCGATCGGGAAGCCGCCGCGTCGAGCGCCGGCGGCCGACCCTGGCTGATCCATGAGGTTGAGGCGCTGCTTGCGATCGCCCAGCGCGATCTGGTCAAGCTGCTGCGAGATCGCATCCGCCTGGGAGTCAGCCTCGCCTTCCCGATCCTGCTGATCGCCGGTCTGGGCGGCAGCCTCCAGGCTCTGGTGGGACGCGCTACCGGCCTCGACGTGGTGGCGCTGACGTTCACGGGCGTGCTGGCCGCGACCCTCTTCCAGTCCTCCGCAGCTGGCATGATGTCCCTCATCGAAGACCGCGAGAACGACTTCTCGAGGGAGCTCTTCGTGGCTCCCGTCTCCCGGATAGCGATCGTGAGCGGGAAGGTCCTCGGGGAATCGCTGGTCGCCCTCACCCAGGGCGTCGGCGTGGTCGCCTTCGCACTCCTGCTGGGCATCCGCATGAGCCCCGGGCAGCTCGGCGCGCTCCTGCCCGCGGCCGTGGGCTGCTGCCTGCTGGGCGGGGCTTTCGGCCTGGCGACGCTGGCGGCGCTGCCGAACCAGCGCGCCGCGCTGCAGGTCTTCCCTTTCGTGATCCTCCCTCAGTACTTCCTGGCCGGTGTGGTGGCGCCGCTGCGGGGGCTGCCGGGCTACCTCGACCT
>JALYYF010000020.1 GCA_030946725.1 Candidatus Dormiibacterota bacterium | reverse complement strand
GCGATGAACTGCGGAAAGACCGTCACGAAGATCGCGCCGGCCTTGGGGTTGAGGAGGTTGTTCAGCAGCCCCTGGCCGAGGGTGGCGCGGTCACGCAGAGGTCGCCTTGCCGGCGTGGCGGCCCCGGAGCCGCCGGGTGGTGACCCACCGCGAAAGCTGCTGGCGAGGGTCCGCACGCCCAGATAGCCGAGGTAGGCGGCGCCCAGCAGCTTGAAGACGGTGAACCCGACCGCCGAGGTCTCGAGCAGGACGGCCACGCCCAGAAGCGAGGCGACGGCCCAGACCGCGCTTCCAATGCCCGTTCCCAGGGCGGAGAAGGCGGCGGCCCTGCGCCCCGAGCGGAACGCGTTGCGGATCACCAGCGCGGTGTCCGGCCCGGGAGTGACGATGAGCACGACGGCGACCGCTAGGTAGGCGGCAAACCTGGCGTCCACGCTCCCACTCTGCGCCGAATCGGACCGGCGCGGCGCGCCCGCGAGTGGCCGCGCCACGCCTTCACAGCCCTTGACCGGATCGCAATGGCAAGGCAAGAGGCGGCCGCCACGATGTCGGCGATGCAGCCACCCGCCGGCCTCCGGCCCCGCCGGCTCTTGCTGCCCCTGGGCCTGCTCATCGCAGGAATCCAGGGTGCGGCTTGCGCTGGTTCGCCGGCGGTGGCTGCACCATCCGTCCCCTCGGCGGCCTCGAACGCCGCCGACCTGGCCAGCGTGGTCAGGCCCGGCGGCCCGGTGCGCGGCCTGACCCTCGATGCACGTCAGCTGAACGTCGGCCAGAGCGGCGCCAGCTCGACCAGACAGCCGGTGCCCCGCGGGCAGAGCGGCTGGGACCTCGCCGCCCACAGCAGCGCGCTCGCCACGCCCGTGGCCACCCCGGCCGGCCACGAGCCCGACGCCACCGACCGACAGCCTGCGGTCGCGTCTACGCAGCCCCAGCGCAAGCACGAGGTCTTCGGCTTCGCGCCCTACTGGACGCTGCCCCAGGAGCAGAATTTCGACTTCTCGAGCCTGAGCACGGTCGCCTACTTCGGAGTCGACGTCAACGGCGACGGCTCGCTGGTCCAGAGCGGCGCCGGCTGGTCGGGCTTCCAGAGCTCCGACCTGGTCGACCTCGTCGCGCGAGCGCACGCGTCGCGGACGCGGGTGGTCCTGGTGGCGAAGACCTTCGACGCCGCTGCGCTGCATCGCCTTTCCACCGACCCCAATGCCGCGGACCGCATGGCCGGCCAGCTCGCGCAGGCGATCCGGTGGAAGGGCATGGACGGCGCCAACCTCGATTTCGAGGGCGGTGACGGGGCCGACAGGGCAGGCTTCACGGCCTTCGTAACCAGGGTGTCGCAGGACCTGCACGCGGCCGACTCGCACTGGCAGGTGACGGTGGACACCTACGCCAGCGCTGCGCTCGACGCCGCCGGGATGGTCAACGTGGGAGCCCTGGCGCCCGCCGTGGACGGCTTCTTCGTCATGGCCTACGACATGAACTCCTCCGGCTCCCCCTCGCCTACGGCGCCGCTCAATGGCCGCGAGTGGAACGACACGCGCGCCATGAGCAGCTACCTGGCGGTGGTGCCGGCCGCGAAGGTGCTGCTCGGCATCCCCTTCTACGGGTACCAATGGCCGACCAGCGACGGCTCGACAAGAGCCCGCGCGGTGGGCGCGGCGCACGCGATCAGCTACAGCCAGCTGGCAGCGGCGCGCCCACCGGTTCAGTGGGACGATCCTGACGGCGTTCCGTACACCGCCTATCAGGACACCTCCGGCCAGTGGTGGCAGGCCTATTTCGACGATCCGCAGTCGGTGGCGATGAAGACTCAGCTGGCCGACGGCCTGGGCCTGGCAGGCGTCGGAGTCTGGGCCCTCGGGATGGAGGGCGGGGACCAGGCCATGATGGCCGCGCTCCTCGGCCAACTCCCGATCCTCAAGGACGCCTTTGCCTCGACCGGCGTCGCGCGCGGCGGCGCGCCACCGTTGCCGGTATCCGACAACTCGTACCCGGCCGGGCTCCCGCCGCCCCGGCCGTCCAACTCCCCCTCCAACGGGTCCGCGACGGCGCAGGCGCCGGTCCGAACCCCGACGCCGGCGGCGCCGTCCGCGCAGCAGCAGGTACCGGTCTCGCGGCCTGTAGCGAGCCCGCCGGCCCAGCAGCCTGGCACACCACCGCCGGCCCAGCAGCCCGGCACACCACCGCCCACCGTTGCTCCCCAGCCGACGCCGACCTCGACGCCGGTCTCGTCGACTCCCACGCCGACCCCGACCCGCACACCCACGCCCACGCCGACTCTCACCTCTACGCCCAGCCCCACGCCGGTCCAGACGCCCACCCCCGCGCCTGCGCCCCCTCCGACGCCGCCCTCGGCAGGGCCGCTCCGCTTCGAGGCCGAGACCCTGCCAGGAGCCGCCGCGCCCCCCACGACGGCGCCGCACTCGGTCCAGCAGGGACCGCTCTGGTCAGGAGGCAGCCAGCTGCTGCTCCAGCCCAGCGCCGCCGGACAGGAAGTAAGCGTCCAGGTCCAGGTTCCCGTCGGCGGGACCTACCAGCTGTTCGTCGACCCCTCGGTGGGACCCCGGTACGGGATCTGCACCGTCGAGGTCGATGGCAGGCCCGTGGGAGGCTTCAACGGCTACGCGCCGGCGGTGGCCAGCCCTCAGGCGGCCCTCGCCGTGGGTACCGTGACCCTGGGCGCCGGAACCCACAGCCTGACCTTCCTGGTCACCGGCAAGGACCCCCGCTCCACCGGCTACCTCGCGGGAATCGACTTCGTCGTCCTGAACCCGCTCTCCTGAGCGCCCCCAGGGCCAGCCCGGCTGAAGGCGAGGCCGCCGGCAGCCGTGGCACGATCTGACGCATTCAGACATCAGCCGGTCCGGCGGAAAGGCAGCGGGCGCGGCTGCCTCGCGCTCGCGTGCTGGCCGCCGGTCTCGCGCTGCAGATGGCCTTCGGCCTCGTCTTCGCGTGGGGAGAGGCGGCGCCGTATGTACGTGCGATCGACCACTGGGCGCCCTGGCTGATCGGCGCCGTCTTTTCCGGCACCCCTCTCGGCTACGGGACCGGCACGCTGGTGGGCGGGAGGCTGGCGGACCGTCTGCCGCCGCGCCGCCTCTGTTGGGCCGGACTCGGCTTCCTGGTGGCCGGCCTGGGGGTAGCGTTCGCGCTGCCCAGCGGGTTCACCTTCGTCGCCTTCTACGCCTTCTTGGGGTTGGGCGTGGGCGGCGGTGTCGCGCTCACAGGGACCGTGGCCGCGCTGGCCCAGGTCTTCCCCGAGCGTTCCGGGACGATGGGCGGCGCCGCCACTGCCGCCTACGCCCTTTCGGCCATATTCCAGGCGCCGGCCCTCGGGGCGCTGATCCCGCACCTGGGCTGGCTGGGCGCGTTTCGGGTGGTCGGCCTGGCCAGCGTGCTTCCCGGCCTGGCCCTGCTCACGGTCATGCCGCCGCTGCCGGCACCCCAGGTCGCGGCGCCCGGCGAGAGGCGGGCGTCGGTCCGGGAACTGCTCAGCCGGCCGGCGGTCTGGACCAGCTGCCTGCTGGTCTTCAGCGGCGCCGTGCTTGGGCCCCACGCGGCCGTCGCCCTCGCCTCCGACGTGATATCCGGCGGGCTGGGGCCGGTGCTGGCCACGACCGCCGTGGTCGTCTTCGCGGCGGGCAACACGAGCGGGCGGCTGCTCGCGGGCCTCGCCTCCGACCGGCTGGGGACGGGGAGGGTGATCCTCACCGTCCTGGTGCTGGAGTCTGCGGCCGCGATCGTGCTCTTCGCCGGCGTCGGCCCCTTGACCGGGCCGGCCGCGGCGCTGGCGGCCGGCCTCTCGCTGGGGGGCTCCAACGGCGTGATGGGCCGGCTGGCCGTGGAGGCCGCGCCCGAGGCGCCCAACTCGGCGTTCGGCATCCTTTTCGCTGCCTTCGCGGCGGGAGCGGTGGTGGGGCCGATCGGCGGGGCGCTCGCCGGGGGAAGGGGCGCCTGGCTGCTGGTGGGGGCGCCGGCCCTGCTCGGATTCGGCGTCCTGGGCTTCCGGAGGCGCCTGCTCGAGCCGTCGTGAAAAAGGGGGCGGCAGCCGGCCGCCCCCCAGGTTGAAGCCGTCTAGGGAACCGTGGGTCTCTGGCCCGCGTTCTCCTGAGCTTCGCGAGCGGCGCTCTCCGTCGCCTCGTGCGTGGCGTCCTCGTTGGACTTGAAGGTGCCGCCCGAGTTGGCGGACGAGCCTCCGCTCGCCGGCGTGGTCTGGCCCGTGCTTGGACTGGCCGCGGTGCTGGTGGTCGCCGCGCTGGCGATGACCACCGAGTTGGCGCCGATGAAAGCGCCGA
>JALYYF010000006.1 GCA_030946725.1 Candidatus Dormiibacterota bacterium | reverse complement strand
TCCGAGAGCCCGCTCATGAAGAGCATCCCGTGCAGGTGGCGCGTCAGGGCGAAGGAGATGAGACGGCCGCTGCGTATCGGCCCGACCACGTCAGGAACCCGGCTGAAGACGGCCGTGAAGCGCGTGATGTCGGACTCCGTCAGGTACTCGTAGACCACGTCCGCGGCCTGCAGACCGCTCTGGTCCCGGGCGGCGGGGTCGTTGGGCACCTGCACCAGCGCCGGCGCACGCAGCGGCACCGTGTGAATGTCGACGTGGAACACCACCGAGGCGTGGATCGTCCAGGGAGAGGCCGGCCGGCCCTCGCTGTCCCGGCTGCCGGTCGCCATGCTGAGCTCCAGCCGGCCCACCGGCAGCGGCCCACCGGCGAGCATTGCGGAGCGGGCGTCGCCGTTCCAGGTCAGCGCCACCGGGCTGCCGTTGGCGAGCAGCCTCACGCTGCCCGTGTCCATACGGTCGTTGAAGCTGACGGTGAGCCGGGAGCCGGAAGGGATCTCACCCTGCTCCGGGACAGCACTGCCGCCCTCGGTGGTCACCGTGACGATCCGGGGCACGATCGTGGTCGTGAACCGCCAGCGACCCGGCTTCAGCCGGTGGCCCGAGGAGTCCTGCCGTGAAGCCAGGCTGACCGTGTACTCCGTGAGGTCGGCAAGCGGTCGCCGGGGCGCCCAGGTGAACGAGCGCGCGTCGCCCGAGGCTCGCAGCGCAGCGTCCACGGCGGGGATCACGCTGAGGGAGTGCTGAAGGTCGCCGGTCGCCACCGGGCGGCTGCTGCTGAGGCGGAGGTTGGGTTGGAGGCTCACCTCCTTCTCGCCGTCGCTCAGGGCAAGGCTGACCACCGTAGGCAGCGACTGCTGGTAGAGGTAGTTGGAGGCCAGCGCACCTCCGGTGAGCAGGAGCAGGACGACGACCGCGCCCACGCCGGCCAGCAACTCCTTCCGTCTCCTCCCTCCAGACCGGCCCACCGCTTCAGCTCGTGACCACGTCCATCCAGGTCAGTCCGGGCGGCAGCTCGAGTGGCGTGCCGTCGGCCAGGGAGAGGCCAAGAGGACCGTTTCGATCACCCCCGGACCAGCGGCCACCGGCGTGCTCGCCACCGAGGTAGAAGTCGGCGGGGCCGCCTGAGTCCAGTTCGTAGTCCAGCCCTCGATGGCCGGCCGAGTCCTCTGCATAGCTGGTCTGTGTGGCGGTGGTGTGCAGCACGACCAGGAGCCGTATCCGGACGGGCGCGCCTGTCCCCGTGTCCTGGAGGAGGTGCCCATCCTCAACCTTGGAGTAGCTGGCCGAACCGGCGTTGTAGCGGTAGGTCGAGCGGTGCTCGGGCACCGTGACCTCCGGGGTTTGATCGCCGCCGAAGCGAGCAGTGCCGGCGGGGGGTGGGCTTGCCGGCGCGATGCCCAGCCGCTCTTCGGCCTGCAGCATCGAGCTGCCGGTCACGAAGAGGTTGTCGACGGCAGGCCGGTTGGCGGAGCGGTAGAAGATGTCCTGTGCGTCGAGGCTCGTCGTCACCTGCTCGGCGCTCAGCCGGGCGGTGCTGCCGCGAGAAAGATCGCTCATGAACAGCATGCCGCGATAGTGCCGCGCTAGTTTAAGCGAGATCGGCCGGCCGCTGTGGACCGGCCCCACCACGTCGGGAGCCCGGCTGAAGACGGCGGTGAACCTCGTGATGCCGCCCTCGGTCAGGTATTCGTAGACCGCATCCGCGGACTGCAGGCCGGACTGGTCCCGGCTGGCGACGTCGTTCGAGACCTGGACGAGGGCCGGCGCGCGAAGCGGTGGCGAGCCGCTCGCCGAAGCGTCGACCAGCGTGGCGGTCAGCCTCCAGGAGGCGGCCCTGTGGCCCCTCACGTCGTGCCCGCGGTCCAGGACGAGCTGCAGAGGGCCGGGCTTGAGGCCCTGCGCCCGCAGTGCCGCGGACCTGCGATCGGGCGCCCAGGTCAGCCGCAGCGGGCTCCCGTTGGCCAGAACCCGGACGCTGGCCGGGTCCATGGTCTGGTCGAAGCTCAGCTTCAACCCCGCCCCGACGGGCAGCTGCGCGCCGTCCGCGACAGCCGCCCCCGTGTCCAATGCGGCGTTCACGACCCGCGGGACGGTCGTGGTCTCGAAGTGCCACACGCCGCCCGGGACGGGGTGGCCGCCGCTGTCGCGCAGGGAGTCGAGGCGGACGGTGTACCTGGTACGGTCGGCCAGCGGCGGGCTCGGCTGCCAGGTGAACCGGCGGCCGTCACGCGAGCCGGCCAGGCTGCCCTGCGCGTCAGGCTGGATGTGAAGGGCCGCGGTGACGGACTGAAGCGGCAGCCGGCGGGAGACCTTGAAGGTGAGGGCCTGGTCACCTCTGATGTCTCGCGCGCCGTCCCGCACGCTGAAGCTGACTCCGGAGACGGGCCCGCTGTCGCTCCACTGCTGCCCGGACCGTACGCCGAGGAAGCTGCCCACGGCGACGACCGCGATCACGGCGATCGCCGATCCCGCCACTCGGCCGTCCAGGCGGAAGAAGAAGGCTGTTGCACGGTCCAGCAATGTCAAGTCACCCCCCGCGGCCGGGACACGGCGTCCCGCCTCCGCGAGCGGCTCAGGATACTGCGACTAGTTCGAGATACCCAAGCTGCGAAGGTGGCGGAAGGTGTAGATGCCCGTGGCGTGACCGCTCTCGAATGCGATCTGAAGGGCGTACTGACCTACCAGGATCACGTCGGTCATGCGCAGCTCGGGGTCTGCGAGCTCGGGCGCCTGGTCGAGCCGTCCGGGGACGCCGGCCTCGCCGCGGCACTCGGCGCAGGGGCAGGCCCACCGCAGCCGGTCGCCGCCGAGGCGGCTGTGGCGCTGGTCGTCCCAGGCGATGAGGAGAAGATTCTCCGCCCGAATCAGATCGACGGAGACAGGGAAGGGCTGAGAGGAGTCGGCTGGGTTCACGCCGCCGCCCTGGCTCTCAGCGGACGTTGATCACCGGCAGGCGTCTGAAGGACTGGATCGAGGTCTTGGCGGCGACCTGGGAAGCCAGGTCCCGGAAAGCCCTGGCGGCCACCGAGCCCGGGCGCGAGGAGACCAGCGGAGCGCCCCGGTCGGACTCCTCTCGGATCTCCTGGTCGAGGGGGATGGCGCCCAGGAAGGGGACGCCCAGCCGCTGCGCGGCCCGCTCGGCCCCACCGTGCCCGAAGAGGTGGTGCTCGTTGCCGCAGCTCGGGCAGACGTACCAGCTCATGTTCTCGATCAGCCCGAGCGGCGTGACGTTGAGGCTGCGAAACATCTGCAGCGCCTTGACGGCGATGTCCAGGGCGAGGTCCTGTGGCGTGGCGACGATGGCGACACCGGACAGCGGCACCGACTGCGCCACGGTGAGAGAGGCGTCCCCCGTGCCGGGCGGCAGGTCGATGACCAGATAGTCCAGATCGCCCCAGCTCACGTCCGACATCATCTGCTGGATCGCGCGCGACACCATGGGACCGCGCCAGACCATGGCCTGGTCCGCGCCACCCAGGAAGCCGATCGACATCAGCTTCATGCCGTAGGCCTCCAGGGGGACGAGCTTCCGCTCGACCTTACCGTCGGGGCCGGGCACGTCGACCACCCGCGGCTGTTCCAGGGTGCCCGTCAGGGTAGGCACCGAGGGTCCGTAGATGTCTGCGTCGAGCAGGCCCACCTTGGCTCCCGAGAGCTGGAGGGCGGAGGCCAGGTTCACGGCCACGGTCGACTTGCCGACGCCCCCTTTGCCGCTGGCCACCGCGATGGTCTGCCGCACGCCGGGCAGCATCTCGGTGGCGGCCTGGCGGAAGGCGGGCCGCACGTTGGCCGTCATCTTGACGGCGACCCCGGTGACGCCGGGCAATGTGCCGACGATGTCCTCGGCCTGCGTCTTGAAGCGGTCGCGAACCGGGCAGGCGGGGGTGGTGAGCTCGAAAGTGAAGGCGACCTCGCCCGCGGGCGAGATGCGCATTTCCTTGATCATCCCGAGGCTGACGACGTCCCGGCCCAGGTCCGGGTCCACGATCTTCGTCAGCGCCGACATAACCTGGTCCTCGGTCAAAGGCACAACACCGATTCTAGGGAGCCGGTTGAGCCTGCCGGTGCCTCGCCGAGCTCTCGGATCACGTCGGCGACCCGGGCGGATCCGGTCTGTCGAGGTCCCCACGCCACTGGAGGCTCTCCGTGAATAGACTTTCCGCTCAGTGACGCCGTTCCTGAGCGACCTCCTCGAGTACTACGGGGGACCGGCCGCCGACGTCTATTTCCACCGGTCAGAGGCGACGCTGGCCGGCGCCGGCCTGGACCCCGTCGTCGGCATGGAGTTCTTCTGCGACCGGCCCGGCGTCCTCTGCGGCGTCAAGGAGGCGGTGGGAGTCCTGGAGCAGGCCCTGGCCAAGACCGACGAGATCTGGGCGCTGGACGACGGCGACACCATGGCGGCGCAGGAGGTCGTGCTCCGCGTCCGCGCTCCCTACTCTCACTTCGGGCGCTACGAGACGGCGCTCCTCGGCATGATGGCGAGCTGCTCGGGCTGGGCCACGGCGGCCCGGGAGGTCGTCGAAGCCGCCGCTGGCACGCGCGTGATCTCTTTCGGGGCCAGGCACGTCCATCCGCTCATCGGTCCCGTGATGGAGTATTCCGCTGTGGTGGGCGGCTGCGCCGGCTGCGCCACGCCGCAGGGGGCCGAGCTGGCGGGGCTCAAGGCGCCCTCGGGGACCATGCCCCACGCCATGATCCTGATCTTCGGCGACACGGTGGAGGCTGCGCTCGCCTTCGACCGCCAGATGCCGGAAGACGTGCTGCGGATCGTTCTCGTGGACACCTTCAAGGACGAGGCGGAGGAGTCTTTGCGGGTGGCCACGGCCATGCGCGACAGGCTCCGGGGCGTCCGGCTGGACACGCCGCGCGAGCGCGGGGGCGTCACGGTGGCGCTGGTCAAGGAGGTTCGCGCCCGCCTCGACCAGGCCGGCCACCCGGGCGTGGGCATATTCGTCAGCGGCGGGATGACGGCGGAGCGGATCCGGCAGTTCGTGGCGGCCGGATTGCCGGTGGACTCCTTCGGGGTCGGCATGGCGATAGCGTCGGCCTCCCCCATAGGCTTCACGGCCGACATCAGAGAGGTGGGGGGAGAGCCGCGGACCAAGCGCGGGCGCATACCCGGCCTGACGGAAAACCCACGACTGAAGCGGGTGAGATGACCCACGACTGACATCGGGTGACGTGAGCCACGGCTTAAGGGGTGAGATGAGAACGCAAGCAGGTCCAGGTCGCGGGGCAGACGGTGCGTTGAGCGTGATGATGCCCATCTACAACGAGGAGCGCACCCTGGCCATCATCCTCGACCACGTGCTGGACAGGCCAGAGGTGGGGGAGGTGATCGCCGTCGACGACGGCTCCACGGACAGGAGCTGGGAGATCCTCACGGAGGTGGCCGAGAGGGATCGGCGCGTCCGGCCGCTTCGCCAGCCGGTCAACGGCGGCAAGGGGAAGGCCCTGCGCCGCGCGATCGACGAGGTGAGGCTGCCCTTTGCGCTGGTCCAGGACTCCGACCTGGAGTACGACCCTCGGGACTATCCGAACCTGCTCCAGCCGCTGCTCGAGGGCCGTGCCGATGCCGTCTTCGGTGTTCGCGGCTTTCTCAGCCATTCCGCATACAGCTTCTGGTTCGTGCTCGGCAACAAGGCGGTGACCCTCGCTTCCAACATGCTCTTCGACTGCTACATCTCTGACATGGAGACCGGCTACAAGGTGCTCCGCTCGGAGCTCTGGCGCCGGCTCAACCTCCAGGGCAGGCGCTTCGACATCGAGCCGGACATCACCGCCCGGATCCT
>JALYYF010000490.1 GCA_030946725.1 Candidatus Dormiibacterota bacterium | reverse complement strand
CACCAGGGCCTGCTGATCGGCCCGCTGCTGGTCGGCGCCGACCGCCGCTTGCGCCGCGTCGACGGCGCCCCGGGCAGCCTGAGCCTGCCGTGCGGCCAGCAGCTGGGCGTCGGCTGCCGCCTGACGGGCCCCTGCCACCTGGGCAGTGGCCAGGTCGACCGCCGACCGGGCCTGAACCACGGCTGCCGGGGCGGTCCCGCTGGGAGCCGCGATGGCAACCATCCCCTCGTAGCCAATCATGCCGCCGACCGCCTGGTGGGAGGCGACGTCGGTTCGCACCACGGTCGCCGTCGCAGTGGGTACCGCGGGCGCAGGCGCGCTGGCGGTTGGCTGACCGCAGGCCAGCGTCACGAAGGTGGCACCCAGCCAGAGGCTGCCGGCGGAGAGCCCTGGCCTACGCCTCAACGGGATTCCTGGCACCGGCTGACCGCCCCCTTGACGCCTGCAGCTTGGACGTAGTCGTCCGGCGGCGGAGGGTTGCTGCCGTCCGGGTTGGGATCGGGCCAGCGGGGAAAGCCACTGTTGCGCATGCACTGGGCGAATCTCTTCTGCCGGTCGATGACCGCCTGGGTCGGCGCGTGCGCCGCGCTGGCCCGGGGAAGGCGGTCGGCTATGGCCCGGCACGCCTGCCTGGTAGCGTCGGAAGTTTGCGGGGCGCTGGCCGGGAAGTCCACGTTGCCGTGCCTGTCCACCAGCGGATCCGGGAAGTCCGGGGAGCCATGGCTGCGGATGCACTGCGCCAGCTCCCGGTAAACGGCGACGGTGTCGGGTGCGGCAGTGCTTCGCGTGGCCGGGCCCGGGAGTCCGCAGGCCACCAGGCTCAACGAGGCGCAAAGGGTCGCCAGGAGCAAGCCGCGCACTTTCAGCCGTGGACCTCGATGTGGCCGCTCGGGTTGTAGCGGGCGCAGTGGTTGCGCCAGGCGTTCACCAGCTGCGGCGTCTTCTGCTGGTACTCAGGCGGCAGGCTGAAGCTGCCGTCGGGGTTGGGGTCCGGCCAGCTGGCGAGGCCGTTCTGGCGCATGCACTGCGCGAACTGCCGCTCCTGTGCCAGGTCGGCCGCGGTGGGAGCATGGCTCGCTTCGGGTTTGGGCAGCCGGTCGTAGATCGAGCCGCAGGCCTGCTGCGCCTGCTGCGAAGGCGGCTGCGTGTTTGCCGGCCAGCGGGGTATCCCGTCCTGGCCGATGTCGGGATCCGGGAAGCCGGGATCGCCGTGGCTGCGGACGCACCGCAGAAGCTGCCGGACCACCGCGGCGGTGTCGGGGCGTGGGGTGGGGCTGGGGGCGGCCGCCTGTCCGGGTAGTGAACAGGCCGCCGCGACGACCACGGCCGACGCCAGTCCGACCGTTGTCAACAGCCGTCTGGCGTGCCTCGTCTCATTCATGGCCGCAGCCTAGGCGCGAGCCGCGACGGGCACATCGGTCGCGCCGGTGAGCCGCGGTAACCCGATCGGGGGGCGGCCCTCCCTCTTGAGAGGGAGTCAACTGCGTCAGAGCACGCCTAGAATCGCGGCACAACTCCCATGCTCGCCCGGCTCGGCCTGCAGGCCCGGATGACCCTCTCCTACGTGTTCGTCACGGCCGCCGCCGTGCTTCTCGTGGAAGCGATGGCGAGCGCGTTCGTGGTGCCGGGGCTGCTGGGCGCGGCCGATCTCGAGAACCACGTCCAGGTCACGGCGCTGGATATCGCCAGCACGGCCTACAACGCCAACCAGGAGGCCGGTGGCGCCACGCTCGTTCTCCCGACCAAGTTCGAGCAGGGAATCAGCAGCGGCGGAGGCACGGTGCCGGCCGGCACCGTGCGCCTGCAGGACTCCGAGGTGGTGATCCCCCGCCTCCCCGGCTCGCAGGACGCCGCCCGCAACTCCCTCGCCCTCATCACCGACACTCACGGTCGGGTGCTGGCCAGCTCGGTACCGGACGCGATCCCGGCGGGCGTTGCTGCGGGCAAGCTTGCCCGAGGCTTCATGCCGCCCGAGGCGCTGAAGGCGATCATGAACTCGACGCCGGCCAGCGGCACCCTGCACGGCAAGCTGGTCTGGGCCACGGCCCCCGTCCGGCCGCCCAAGGCGGTCCTGACTCAGAAGGCGGCCGTGAACCTGGACGGAGTGGAGGCGTCGGGTGGCCCTCTGGCGCTCGGCACGGTCTACGTCCAGGTCCCCGACGCGGCCCCGGCCGCGTTCAACTTCGACGCCCTGAGACCGCTGATCCAGGCCGGGCTGATCCTGCTGGGGGTCAGCCTGCCCTTCGGAGTTCTGTTCGGCTACCTGACCACGAGAGGGCCGATCCGCCGGCTCGGCAGGCTGGCGGCCACCAGCGCCCGCATAGCTGACGGGAACCTCCAGCTGGCCGTTCCCACAGGGCCGCCAGACGAGGTCGGCCGGCTGGAGCGCCAGTTCAACGCAATGGCCGCCCGGCTGCAGGAGGCGCGGGAACGCGAAAGACGGCTGGCCCAGGAGGCCGCCCGCGCCGCGGAGCGGACGCGCATCGCCCGCGAGCTGCACGACGCGGTCTCCCAGGACCTCTTCTCGCTGGCCCTGCTGGCCGGTGGGCTGGAACGAGCCATTCCGGAGACCTCGCCGCTTCGGTCGAAGGCCGCCGAGATGCGGCGGGTGGTGGCGGAGACGGTCCAGGAGATGAACGCGCTGCTCCTGGAGCTGCGTCCTTCGGTGCTCGATGAGCGCGGCCTGCTGCCGGCGCTGGAAGAGCTCTGCGGCGCCTACCGCAGCAGGCTCGG
>JALYYF010000466.1 GCA_030946725.1 Candidatus Dormiibacterota bacterium | reverse complement strand
GCCGCCGAGACCGCGCAGGTCTTCGGGCGCGTGGCGGCCCTGCTCGAAGCCCGGCGCTCCAGCAGCGCCTTCCACCCGGCCTCGCCACAGCGTGTCCTGGCCACTTCGCCGGCGGTTCTGGCCGTGTGTCGCGGACCGCGGGGCGGCGAGACCGTGCTCACGCTGCACAACCTCGGCAGCGAGCCGGCGGAGGTCGGGAGGGACCTGCTCCTCGAAGCGCTGCCCGGTGACGGGGGCGAGGATCTGCTCACGGGGCGTCGCGTCTCCTTCGCCGAGGCCTTGCGGCTGAGCTCTTACGAAGTGCTCTGGCTGCGCATCTCTCCCCCGCGAAGTCGGGGGAGTACCCGGCCGTAGGCCGGGGGAGGGGGCCGTCCCCTTCCAGCGCGGCTGTTGATTGAAAGGACCGGTGATCAGCGTTCGAGACCTGGAACTCGACCGGGACCGAGCCTGGCTGGCGCGGCTCTGGGTCGATGCGCTGGCGCCGTCCTGGCCGCTGCTCCCCGACGCCCTCGACCTGGCGGCGACGGGGTTGGTGGCCGAGATTGCCGGCGAGCCGATCGGCGCGGTGGCGTTCGACCTGGAAGGGAGCATCCGGCTGCTCCTGGTCGAACCGGCCCGGCGGCGGCGGGGGATCGGGAGCGCCCTGCTGGGGGCCGCGCTGGAACGCCTCGCCGCCGCTGGCGCCGGCCCTCCCCGCCTGGGCGGCGGTGGCGGGGACTACATCTGGCCAGGGGTGCCCTCCGAACAGCACGACGCTGTCAGATTCTTCTCCCGGCGAGGCTGGGCCCTAGACGAGGTGGTCAGCGACCTGTTCGCCGACCTGCGAACCTACGTGGCCCCTACGGGCGTGACGGAGCGAGCGGCGGCCGCCGGCTTCAGCCTGGCCGTAGCCACCGGCGGCGAGACGGCGGACGTGCTCGATTTCGAGCGGCGCTGGTTCCCGGAGTGGCTGCGCTGGTTCGGGCTGCCGGGCGTTTCGGTCCTGCTGGCCCGAGACCGGCACGGCGAGGTCGTGGGCAGCCTGCTGCTGGCCGGGCCGGGGCGCTGCTCGATCTACTGGCCGATGCTGGGCGAGGACATGGCCACCATCGGCGCGGTCGGCGTCGCCGAGCCCGCCCGGCGAAGGGGCGTCGGGGCGGCCATGGTGGTGCGCGCCTCCGAGCTGCTCAGAGAGGCGGGCGCCGGCACCTGCCACATCGGCTGGGTGGCGCTGCAGACCTTCTACGAGCAGCTCGGCTACCGGCGCTGGCGGGACTACCTGACATCCCGCGAGCCGCCTCAGGTCTGAAGCCCCCGGACCTGCTGACCTGCCCGGCCGGGGAGCACGAGCGTGAGGCAGGAGACGAGGGCGGCGGTCCCGAGCGTTGCGATGATGACCGCCATGGGCAGGGCGGTCCCCGAGCCGGCGATCCCCACCAGAGGGGCGACCGCGGCCCCGACGATGAACTGGGCCAGGCCGATCAGCGCCGAACCGCTGCCGGCCACGCGGGGGTGATTGGCCAGCGCCAGCGCCGTCGCGTTGGGCATCACCAGGCCGAGGCTGGCCACCACCAAGAACAGCGCCGCCAGGACGGCCACAAGGCCCAGCCCGCCGGCCAGGATGACGACCAGCAGGGTCAGTCCCCCGGCCAGCCCGATGGCCACGCCGGCCGTCATGAGCGTCACCGGCTGGATTCGGCCGACCAGCCGCGCGCTCATCTGGCTGACGGCGACGAGGCCCAGGGCGTTGCTGCCGAAGACCAGGCTGAAGGCCTGCGGCGAGACGCCGTAGATGTCCTCCAGCACGAACGGGGACCCCGCGATGTACGCGAACATGGCGCCGATTGCGCAGCCCGAGGTCAGCGCGCAGCCGAGAAACAGCCTGTCGGCCAGGAGCAGCCGGAAAGTACGCAGGGTGTTGCCCAGGCCACCGCTGGTGCGGCGCTCCGGCGGCAGCGTCTCGGGCAGGCCGGTCGCCGCCACGGCCAGGAGCACGGCGCCGATGAGTCCCAGCGTCAGGAAGACCACGCGCCAGGAGCCCACGCGGAGGAGCTGGCTACCCAGCACCGGCGCAAGCATCGGGGCGAGGCCGTTGACCAGCATGAGCAGCGCGTAGAAGCGAGCCGCCGCCGCTCCCGAGTAGAGGTCACGCACGACAGCGCGGGCGATCACGATGCCGGCCCCGCCGGACACGCCCTGCAGGAGGCGGAGCACGATCAGGAGGTGGATCGAGGAGGTGGCTGCGCAGAGCAAGGAGGTGGCGGCGTAGCCGCCGAGCCCCACCAGGAGCGGGAGCCGCCGGCCCCGCGAGTCGCTGATGGAGCCGACGACCAGCTGGCCGACGGCGAGCCCGACCAGGCAGCCGGTGAGGGTCAGCTGGGCCTCGGCCGCAGCGCTCTGGAGGTCCCTTGCGAGCGCCGGCAGCCCGGGCAGGTACATGTCCAGCGAGAGCGGCCCGAAGGCGCTGAGAGACCCCAGGATGAGGACGAGGCGCGTACGCCCGGCCGGCGCCTGGTCTCCCTCCCTCTGACTCGCGCTGCTCCCCACTCGTCAACATCATCCCTGTGTGGGGACCCAGGGGGCAGTCCGGCGGGCCGGAGGTGCCGCGTCTCTTGGTGGTGGCGGCACGGCCGGAGGACGCGGCCGAGGTGCACCGGCTCACACAGGCGGCCTTCGCCCCGCAGGCCGCGCTGCATCCGCCTTCCGGCGCCGTCCAGGAGACGCTCCATCAGGTGCGGGCCGACCTGCGGGGCGCCGGGCCGGCGGGCGGCGCCGCGCTTGCCCTGCTCGACGCCGGGGCGGTCGGCTGCCTGCGCTGGGAGGCGACTCCGGGCGGTGACCTGAACGTCCGCCGGGTCGCCGTCGAGCCGTCGCTGCAGGGCCGCGGAATCGGCCGAGCGCTGATGGCGTGGGCCGAGCGGGAGGCGGCCGCCCGCGGGTGCTCGGGAGTCGCGCTGGGCGTGCGGGTGGAGCTGCCGGGCAACCTGGCCTTCTACTCGAAGCTCGGCTACGAGGTGACCGGGGAGCACCGGCACGGCGGCTACCGCGAGGCGACCTGGCTATCCATGCGCAAACAGGTCCTCCCCCCGGCTCGCGGGGGGAGGTAGGTGGGGGGCCCGGTGTGTCTCAGGCCGCCCCGTTGGCGTCGAACACCTCCTCGATGCGCGTCTCGAAGAACGCCGCGATCTTGAAAGCCAGGGGCAGGCTGGGGTCGTACTTGCCCGTCTCGATCGCGTTGACCGTCTGCCGGGAAACGTCCAGCGCGTCGGCGAGCGCCGCCTGCGAGAGGTCGCGCTCGGCGCGCAGGACCTTCAGGCGGTTCTTCACCGGTGGCGGACCATCTGAACAAGCCGGACGCCGAGCCAGAAGGCGCCCATGATCGGCCAGACGAAGAACCAGCTCAGGCCGGGGAAGCCGGCCAGCTCGAGGAAGCCGTACGCGAAGGTGACCACGGCCGTGCCGGCGAACGCGACGCCGACCGATTCCAGCACCTGCCTCCGCTCGAACTCGTCGACCCGGCGGTAGACGCGGACCACGGCGATCAGCACGCCCAGCGCGGGAAGCATCGGAAGGAGCGCCACGACAGGGCGCCAGGCGGAGTTGTGCGGCATCGCGTTGAGCGCGATCAGCACGACCACCAGCACGACGCTGTAGGCGACGATCGATACCCCCAGCTCGATGACGTAGGGAAGGTGGACTCGTTTGAAGTACTTGCTGTTGTCCATACCTTCCACTGTAAAGGACAGCAGACTAAATGACAAGTACCCTTTACATCGATCTAGCGCAACCGGACCTGCGACGGAAAGCCGCTGACCCGTCCCCGCAGCACCTCCAGGCCGTCCTGGTTGACGGAGGTCGCCTCCGCCACGAAGCGCCGGCGGTCGCGGTCGCGCTCGACGAAGGTCAGCGTGCAGGCCAAGGTGTCCCCGACGTACACGGCGGACAGGAACTCGAAGTGCATATCGGTGGCCAGGAATCCGAGCATCCCGCCGATGTGGGTGATCATGCTGGCCGTGAGCAGCCCGGGGATGATGCGGCGGCCGAAGGGCGTCGAGGCCGCGAAGATGTCGTCCTGGTGATACGGGTTGAGGTCCCCGGTGACGCCGCAGAAGAGCGCGACGTCGCCGTCGGTGAAGGTGCGCCGGTAGGTGAACCGCTTGCCCGGCTCCAGCGCCTCGAAGGCCTCGCTCAGTCGCGCACGGTAGTCCTCCATCTGATCACGAAGTAGATCACGGTGGCCGCCACCAGCACGCCGACGGCGATGTAGCCGAGGTAGTCGTAGCGGTCCAGCAGGGCGGCGACCTGGTCCCCGAAGGCGACCCCGGCCGCCAGCCAGGCGCCGGCCCATACGGCGCTGGAGACCGCCACGCAGACCGCGAACAGCGGGTACGGCACCTCCAGGATGCCCGCGGCGATGGTGATGGGGATCCGGCCGCCGGGTACGTGGCGGCCGAAGATCAGCGCCCAGGGTCCCCAGCGCCGGAAGGTGGTCTCGGCGCGATCCAGCCGCTCCGGCGTCACGTGCAGCATCAGGCCCAGGCGTCCGGAGATGAGCCGCCGCCCGAGCCAGCGTGCCAGCAGGTAGAGGTTGCTGGCGCCCAGTGTCACCGCCAGGACCGCCACCAGCCAGGCCATCGCCAGGGCGACCGGGTCGCCGGCCGCGCGGTGGCCGGCATAGATGACAAGGACGTCGCCGGGAACGAAGATCGGGATTCCCGACTCCTCGACGTATAGCAGCGCCAGCGCCCTGAGCGCATCCCAGGGAAGGGCGAGCTGGACCGTCACCGGCCCGAGCCTAGTGGTGTACACATATCCCGCGATGGATCACGACGACATCCGCGAGCAGGAGATGGAGCTCAGGGACGGGATGCGGCTCCACGTGCGGCCGATCCGGCCGGACGACGAGCCGCTGCTCCACGAGGCGTTCGCCCGGATGTCGGAGCGGACGGTCTACTTCCGCTTCTTCTCGCCGCTCAAGCGGTTGCCCGAAGAGATGGCCCACAGCCTGGCCCGGGTCGACTACGAGCAGCGCTTCGCGCTGGTCGCCACCACGCACAGGCCCGACGGCAACGAGCACATCGTGGGCGTCGCCCGCTACGACCGTGCCCCGGGCACCGACGTCGCCGAGGTCGCGGTGGCGGTGGTCGACGAGTACCAGCGCCGGGGCGCCGGCGCCGGGCTCCTGAGCCTGCTCTGCCAGGTCGCCCGCGAGCACGGCATCCGTCACTTCTCCTTGATCGTGATGCCTGAGAACCAGAGCATGCTGGCCCTTCTGCGCCGGCTGGGCTGGATCCACCAGGCCCGGTTCCGGGGCGGCGTCTACGAGATCACGTTCGACGTCTGAGGAGGCCTGGGCCGTCCCTCGCCGAGCCAGCTCACCTCGAAGATTTCGAACTCGTAGGCGACCTGAAAATCGAGCCGGCGGTACAGCTCGAACGCGCGGGTCGGGTTTAGAGCGTCGACGTAGAGCGAGGCCGAAGCCGCGCCCTGCGCGCGCAGACGCCTCAGGGCTTCGGTGGTCAGCGCCAGGGCCAGGCCTCGGCGGCGGTGGTCGGGCACCGTGCCGACGACGTTGACCAGGCCCACCGGCTGGCGGCGGCCGTCGGGTTCGTGGCGCTCGATGGTCGACCAGACCACGGCCGCCGGGTCACCGTCGGGCGCCAGCGCCAGCAGGCACAGCTCCGAGCCGGTGCTGGCCGGAGGTACCTCGCCGGGGGTCAGCGCGGAGAAGCGCCAGTGGTCGGCGAAGGCCCGGTTGAAGGTGTCCGCGGCCACCCGGGGGTCGATCGACGAGCTCAGGCTGTAGTCGTCGGGCAGGGTCGCCGCCGGGAGCCGCGACAGGTCTCCGCGGTCCATGCGCCAGAAGGCGCGCACCTGCGACAGTCCGAGCCGGCTCAGGCTTGTTGCGTCGGTCCCACGCGGCCACCAGATCTGCGCGGCCACGGCGCCGGCCGCGCGGCTGAACAGCAGGCCCCACTCGAGCAGCTGCTGGCGTACGGACTCGCTGCGCGCGACCGCCTCGACCCTGGCCACGGAGCCCGCCTCGGTGGGCCGCTCCAGGACCACCACGAAGCCCTGGGCGCCGCCGCGGCCCTCGACCAGGCGGGATCGCGTCTCCCAGTCGAAGTCGCCCATCTGACGGCGCAGCCAGTCGTGGTCCGGAACGCAGTCGTGAAGACCGCTGCGGACGTCCTCCGCCCACAGCGAGAGCAGTGCCGGCAGGTCCTCCGCGCGTCCGGGCCTCAAGGCGTCGCCCGCGCCACCACTTCGGAGAGCTCGGGCAGCGCCCTTCGGATGCGCTCTTCGAGCTCGGACTCCACCTGGTGCGCGTCCTCCAGCGAGAGCCGCCCGGACATCTGCGCCACCACGTGGGCGACCAGCCGGTCGCTACGTTTGCTCAGCTCCACGTCCCGGCAGCGGCGCACCTTCGGGTGTTCCTCGACCAGCCGGCAGATGCGGTCGGCCACGTCTTCGCGGCGCAGGGTGACGTCCGCCCCGCTGACCACATCCGGCTCCAGCGGCTCCAGGTGCACGTCCACCCGGGAAACGCCGGGGAACTCCTGACGCAGCCCTTCCTCCAGCTCGGCGGTGGCGGCCGCGGCGGCGTCCAGGCTCATCACCCCCGGCAGCTTCGCGTGCATGCTCAGGTGCAGGCGCCCGTCCTCCTCCTGCTCCACCGTCACGTTGTGGAGGTCGTGGATGACCGGGTGGCGAGCCGCCGTGGCGTGCACGCGCTCAACCAGGTTGGCCTCGTCCGGCTGGGGTTCCACCTCCACCGCCAGGTCCAGGTTGGGATGGCTGCCCTCGACGGCGGCCAGCACTCGGCTGCGCAGGTCCTGGGCACCTTCCACCGAGAGAGTTGGCCGGGCCGCCACCCGGGCGTCCCCGAGCATGCGCGGGCCGGAGCGCCGGACCCTGACCGAGCGGACCTCGCGAACCCCCGGCACCCCGCGGATGGCCTCTCGCAAGCTCGCCTCGACGCCGCGCGGCGCCCGGTCGATCAGGATGTCGCCCGACCTCCAGGTCAGGAAGCCGGCCGCGCGCGCGATCACCAGCGCCACCACCAGGGCGGCGGCCGCGTCGGCCCAGGTGTAGCCGAGCCGGACGCCGATCAGCCCGGCCAGGACGCCGGCCGAGGAGAAGATGTCGGCCAGACGGTTCTGGGCGCTGCCGGCCAGCGCGGGGCTGTCCCACTTGCGTGCCGCCCAGCGCAGGACCGTGAACCGAACCATCTCGAGGAGCATCGTGCCGGCCACCAGCAGGATCGCGTAGAGCGCGGGGTCGACGTGGACCGGCTCGCCGAGGAGGCGGCGGACGCCCTCGTAGCCGATGATCACGGCGGTCACCAGCAGGATCACGCCCTCGCCGAAGGCCGCCAGGTTCTCGGCCCGGCCATGGCCGTAGGGATGCTCCGGATCCGCCGGCTTGCGCGAGGCCCGGATCGCGATGAGCGCGAAGGCCGAGGCGACCAGGTCCAGACCGGAATGGGCCGCCTCGCTCACCAGCCCCAGGCTGCCGGTCAGCAGGCCGGTCGTCAGCTTGGCGACCACCAGAAAGCAGTCGATGACCAGCGAGCCGGTGGCGACCCGCTGCGCGTTCAGTCGTGGAGGCGGGCCATCCACTCGACGATCCTTTCCGCGATCGCCTCGCCGCGGTCTTCTTGAAGCATGTGCCCGGCGCCCTCCACCACCCAGACGCCGTCGGCGCCGGGCAGCGCCTCCGCCATCGCGCGGCCGTGCTCCGGGGTGAACACCGGGTCCTGGTCGCTCCAGGCGACCAGTGCCGGCACCGGCCAGGCTCGCAGCTCGTCCGCCACCCCGCGCAGCACCCCCGCGTCGGGATGGTCCTGGGAGATGGGAACCAGGAGGGGGAAGGCGGCCACTCCGGCCTTCGACTCCCGCACCGGCCAGGGCGCCTCATACGCGGCCAGCGTGGCCTGGTCCAGCGGGCGGACGACCGACGCCTCCATGACCCGGCCGACCGGCAGGTCCAGGCCCGTCCGCTCGGCAAACGCGCGCCAGCGCAGGAAGCCAGGCGTGGGCCAGTCGGCGCCGGTGAAGAGGCCCGTGTTCATGACCACCAGCCTGGCGAAGCGCTCCCTGGACTCGACGGCGGCCCGCAGGCCGATGGGGCCGCCCCAGTCCTGGACGACCAGCGTGATCGCCTCCAGGCCGAGGTGTTCGATGAGAGCCGCGACGGAGGCGACGTGACGGTCGTAGGAGTACCAGCCGATGTCGGTCGGCTTATCCGAGCGGCCGAAGCCGGCGTAGTCGGGCGCCACCACCCTGAAGCGGGCGGCCAGGATCGGCAGCATCCGCCGGTACAGATAGGACCAGTCCGGCTCGCCGTGCAAGAGGAGGATGGGCCGTCCCGACCCCTCGTCGACATAGTGCAGGCGGAGGCCCTCCCACTCGAAGTAGTTGGGCCTGTAGGGATAGCCGGGAAGGTCGCCGAAACGCTCTTCGGGCGTCCTGTAGACGTCCACGCACAACACTCTAGTTGGCTGTGCGGCGCCCCACCCTCAGGGCTCGGCGATGTTTGAGCGACTGACGGCGCTGGGTAACGAAAAGGCAAGTCAAACCAAATCGATGCAGGAGGTGCAACTGAGATGACTTCGATCCGCTGGTGGGGTCCGAACGCCGACGTTCTGACGGCCGCTCGCGCCATGGATCGCCTGTTCGACCAGTTCCTTGGTCCTGGCCAGGGCAGCACCCAGGAGGACGGCACGCCGACCTACACACTGCCGGTCGACATACTCGAAAGGGAAGACGCGTACGTGCTCTTCGCAAGCGTGCCGGGCGTCGCGGCGGACAACGTCGACGTGACGTTCGAAGAGGGCATGCTGACGCTGACCGCCAGGGCCCAGCCGTTCGAGACGCAGGGCCGCTGGATCAGGCAGGAGCGCCCCTGGGGCAACTGGACCCGGCGGCTCGAGCTCCCCAAGGAGGTCGACGGCTCCGGTATCTCGGCCCACTTCGAGAACGGAGTGCTGGTCGTGACCGTCCCCAAGGCCACCCGAGCCCAGCCCGTCCGCATCCCGGTCGCAGGCAACAAAGCCGAACCCAAGCAGGTCAAGTAGGCCAGCCACAGCAAAGAACCCCCTCCCCCAAGAGTCTCCCTCCCCCTTGCGGGGAGGGCGGATTCAATCGGTCGAGGCAACACCAGCTCCTGGCGGCACCGTTGAGAGTAGCTGACCGAGGACCTCAGCGGGGCGCAGCCAGCCCAGGGTTTGCCGGGGCCGACGGTTCATCTGAGC
>JALYYF010000427.1 GCA_030946725.1 Candidatus Dormiibacterota bacterium | reverse complement strand
TTCCCGTCCCTTCTTGTAGATGTCGGGCTGCGCGTTCGCCTGCCGCGCAAACTCGGGCGGCGGTGGGTACCGCCGCTGCTCGAGGAAAAGGGTCTCGATGTCCTGACCGGCAATTTGCTCAGACATGGGCACTCCTCATTTGGCCGGGCTCGATTCTCGTCAGGCTCGTGGTGCAGATCTCTCCAGCCGGCCGGTCACAGGTAGCAGGCCCCAGAGCGGCCGCCCGACGGGCAGTACAGGATTGGGGCCCATGCTGTTGGCGACGCCGGCCGCTGAGGCGTACCAGGCGGCCAGGGCGGTGATGATGCCCATCCACCCGCCTATGGCGACGAGGCCGGTGCCCGGCGCCTGGCCCGCGAAGTTGCCGATCCAGAGCAGCAGCTCTGTCAGCTCCAGGGTTGCGAAGACCGCGAAGACCGCCATGTTGACCCGAGCGCTCAACACCATCATGTAGGTGTTGAAGATGAAGAAGGCGAGCAGGATCAACCCCAGCGAGGGCGCCACCTGGTTGGCCGTCACCTTTCCGAACAGCAGCAGCGCGATGAACGCCGCCAGGCCCATCCAGAAGGCGCCATAGGTCGAAAAGGCGGTGGCGCCGAAGGTGTTCCGATTTCTGAACTCCCACATGCCGGCCATGAACTGCGCCAGCCCGCCATAGAAGAGCGCATACCCGAAAAAGGCCAGCGGGATGGTCGCGGAGCCGGTCACGTTGTGAGCGCTGAGCACGAACGTCGTCAGCGCAAACGCGCCCAGACCAAGCGGAGCTGGATCCGCCACAGGCAGAACGGGCCGCTCCTCGACGAGCCGTCTTTCCTCTGCCATCGCCTCTCCTCCCTTCGCACGTGTGGCCGACGCCATGAATGGAGTCGGCCCTCAGCAACCCAGTGTCGTACGTTGGGCTGCTCACGTCAAATGGAGTGGTCGCTATGACGAAACGCCTCAGCGGCGCTGTCCGTCAACGTAATTGCCGATTCGCTCGAGGCCCTTACGCAGGTCGGCCTCTCCCTGGGTGTAGGCGAGCCTCAGGAAGCCGGCGCCCGCGGCCCCGAAGGCGGTCCCCGGAAGGACGGCGACTCCCGCCTCCTCGAGCAGGCCGTCCGCCAGGGTCCGCTCGTTGAGGCCGGTGCCCTCGATGTTCGGGAAGGCGTAGAACGACCCCTCCGGGCGCTGGCAGCGCACGCCCGGTATGGAGTTGAGCGAGTCGACGACAAGGTCGCGGCGTTGCTGGAATTGAGCCACCATGCGTTCGACGGCGGCCTGCGACTCCGGCGACTCGAAGGCCTCCACGGCGGCCATCTGGGTGAAGGCGGCCGCGCAGGAGGAGGAGTTGATCATCAGGGTCTCCATGCTCGCCGCCAGCTCCCTGGGCGCCACCGCGTAGCCCAGCCTCCAGCCGCACATTGCGTAGGCCTTGGACATCCCGTCCATCAGCACAGTGCGCTCCTTCATGCCTGGCTGTGAGAGCACGGAGACGTGCTCGAAGCCGTAGACGATCTGCGAGTAGATCTCGTCGGCGACGACCAGCAGGTCGTGCTCGATCGCCAGCCGGGAGACGAACTCGACGTCCTCTCGCGTCAGCACGCCCCCGGTCGGGTTCTGGGGCGTGTTCAGGATCAGCAGCCGGGTCCTCGGTGTGACCAGCGCCTCGAGCTCCTCGAGGTCCATCCGGAAGTTCCGCTCCTCCCGCAGCCTGACGGGCACCGGCGCGGCGCCCAGGAAGTTGACCAGGGAGCCATAAACGGGGTAGCCGGGGTCCGGGTAGATGACCTCGTCGCCCGGTTCCACGCAGGCGAGCAGGACGAAGAGCAGGACGTTCTTGGAGCCCGGCACCAGCACGACCTCGAGAGGGTCGGTCTCGACGCCCAGGCGCCGGCTGACGAAGCCGCCCACCGCGGCGCGCGCCTCCATGATCCCGCCGGCCGGCGTGTAGTGGGTGAAACCGGCGTGTAGCGCCGAGACGGCGGCCTCGGTGATGTTGTCGGGGGTGGCGAAGTCGGGCTCCCCGATCTCCAGGTGGACTATGTCGCGGCCCTTGGCCTCCAGGCCGCGGGCCCGGGCCAGGACCTCGAAGGCGCCCTCGGTGCCCAGGCGCTGCATTCGCTCGGCGAAACGGACCGGCATCTAGGGACGCCCCCCACCCGCGAGGGGAGGTTGGAGGGGGATTTCGTTCAGAACAGCTGATCGCACGTCTTGGTCGCCTCCAGGTGATGGAGCCGCGCCGGACCCGCCGGCCGCCGCTCCGTGGACTGTCCGCGCCCCCGCCGCCCCAGCCATCGGTCGCCGGTCAGTGGACACCTCGTACGGCGCCGCCGTCGACCCCGATGCTCTGCCCGGTTATGTACCCCGCCTGCATCGAGCAGAGAAAGGCACAGGCCGCGCCGAACTCTTCCGGACGCCCCAGGCGGCCCATCGGAATCGACTTCTCGAGGTCTGTCAGGTCGCCGCCGTAGAGCTGCCGGATGCGGTCGGTCAGGACCATGCCGGGAGCCAGGTTGTTCACGGTGGCGCCGAAGGGTGCCAGCTCCTCCGAGAGGGTCTTGGCCATCGCGGTCACCGCCGAGCGAAAGGCGTTGGAGAGGACGAGGTTGGGCACCGGCTGCCTGACGGTGATCGAAGTGATGTTGACAACCCGTCCCCGCCCCGACTGCTTCAGGGCCGGCAGGGCCGCCCTGGCCAGGCGGACGGCGCTCATCAGCGTCAGCTGGTACCCGGCATCCCAGCGGTCCAGGGACGTCGACTCGAAGGTGCCTGGAGGCGGACCGCCCGCGTTGCAGACAAGGATGTCGAGTCCTCCAAGGGTCTCCACCGCGGCCTCCACCGCCCTCGAGGGCGAATCGGCGTCCGCCAGGTCCAAGGCCAGGTGTCCACTTCCGGATATCTGCCGCTCGACTTCGGCCAGCGCCTCCTCGTTGCGCGAGACGATGAAGACGTGAGCGCCCTCCCCGGCGAGGGCCGACGCGCAGGCCCGGCCGAGACCCTTGCTGGCAGCCGTGACGAGCGCTCGCGTACCGGTCAGACCGAGGTCCACAGCCCTGACTCGGCCGGCGTCGGGCGCCGCCCCGCCGGTTCCAGATTTTCCATCCGGAAAAGGGTATCCCGCCCGCTCCCCGCGTTCCTACTGCATGGGGGTCGGGTCCCTGGTTCTCACTGCGCTGGTCCTCAGCTTTCTGGGCTTCGCCACGGCGGTCTTCGACCACCGCCGGAAGCACCGCCAGCCGCGGCCGCAGCGGCGGACGGCACCGCCAGGCGAAGCGGGCTCGCCCGCCCCCGCGACCACCTCAGAGCCGCCTGGCTGACGGCCCACGCCCGGGCGGCTACAGCCCCCTGGTCACCACGTACCACTCGGCCACGTGCTGGAATCGGTCGACCGGCTCGATCACGGCGCTGGTGCGGAGGCCACGAACCCTGTTCGAGACCACGTACGCGTAGTGGGGCTCGAACAGGAAGGCGGCCGGCGCCGCGTCCTGCATGAGGTCCTGGAAGTCCGCGTAGGCCGCCAATCGTGATCTGCGATCCGTGGCCGTCCGGCCATCCTCCAGGTCTTTGTCGATGAGCGCCTGCCTCGGCACCAGCGGGCTCGCGAAGTTGAGGGAGTCCTTGGGGGCCCCCGAATGCCAGAGGCTGTACTGGTCGGGGTCAGGCCCGTTGTCGAATGCCACCAGGGCCATCTGGTAGCTGCGGCCGAGGACGTACCTGCCCACCAGCACGGAGGCCGGCACGGGGTCGACTCTGACCTCCACGCCGACCTGCCTCAGCTGGGCGCTGACGCTCTGCGCGACCTGCCGGTAGGGATAGGCGTCGGCCGTGACCAGGGAGACGGAGAAGTCGCGGCCGTCGCGGTTGCGAAGCCCGGTCTGCGGGTTGAGCTTCCAGCCCGCATGGTCGAGGGTCCGCGCCGCGGCGTCGCGGTCGTAGGGGTACTTCCTGCCCGCCTCGGAGGAGTAGGCCCAATCCGTGGGAGGGATCGGACCGGGCGCGGCGTCGGCGTGCCCTTCGAGGACCGCCGAGACGATCTTGCTCCGGTCGATCGCCTGAGCCAGCGCCTGCCGCACCGCCGGCGGATTGAAGTAGATCGACAGCTCCGGCGTCAGGTTGAAGAGAACGGCGGTGAAGCTGAAGGTCTTCAGCTGGCGGACGCTCAGGTCCTGCCGCCTCGCCAGTGAGCCCAGCTGCGGCGGCTGCAGGGCGCCGACCGCGTCCGCCTCGCCACGCGAGACCGCGTCGACCGCATCGCCGAGCGTCGGGTAGGTCCGGAAGGAGACGTGGTCGAGGAAGGGCCGGGGCCGGGTGAAGTACGGGCTGCGGTCCAGGGTCACCGTGCGCCGGTCCCTGGAGATCGAGCCGACCTTGAAGGGCCCGGTACCCAGCGCTCGGGCACCGCTGTGGGGGTCGGCCGACATCGCCTTGACCGCCACGCCGGCGAAGAGATGGCGCGCCATGATGCCCTGGCGGAGGGCCAGCGGAAAGGAGGCGCTCGGAGCCTTCAGGGTGAAGCGGACCTGGTAGTCGCCCAGCCTCTCCACCTGTATGTCCTTCCAGAACTGCATCGTGGCCTGGTCGTAGTCGGGGCTGCGCAGGACGTCGAAGGTGAACATGACGTCGTCCGCGGAGAACCGCTGGCCGTCGGCCCAGCGGACGTCCTGGCGGAGCGCGAAGGTATAACTGAGACGGTCGTCCGAGATCGTCCAGCTGCGGGCCAGCTGCGGCACGACCGACTGGTCGCCCTGGACGGTGGTAAGCCCCTCGTAGAGGAGGCTGTCGATGTCTCTGGCGTTGTCCTCGGCTTCGAAGAGGGCGTTCAGCGGCCCTGGGAACCCGCCGTACAGGGCCTCCACGACAGCGCCGCCGGGCGCGGGCACCACCCTGGCGGTGGGAAGCGACGCCTGGCACGCCTCCAGGAGAACCAGAGCCGCCAACAGCGAGACCAGCCGCGTCATCACGGTCTCCCTCCCCCCTGCGGGGAGGGTAGGGAGGGGGTCCGGCCCCAGGCCGCCGACCGTGCATCGGAGCGGCCTTCCACCAGCCGAAGGCCTATTTGGTGATGTGGGCGTTGAACCAGATGTTGGCCAGCGAGACCGCCAGGAAGGCGGCGGCGAGCACCCAGGTCGTGTAGTAGATCTGCCGCTCCAGCCCTCGGCGCGTCCGGTAGCCGCCACCCAGACCGCCGTCCCCGCCACCGATGGTGCCGCCCAGGCCGGTCGCCTTCGGGGTCTGGAGGAGGATGCCCGTCATGAGCAGGATGGCCACGATCACTTCGAGGATGACGAGCGCGTTCCGAACCCTGTCCATAGGTCGCAGGCCAGTCTACACAGCCACGCCTACCGACCGGACCCCCTCCCAACCCTCCCCACAAGGGGGAGGGACAGGCAGGGCGCTTGTGCCGGTGGGCGGGATCTTCGCCTGGTCAGCCCTGGCTGGCTTTGGCGTAGCGGTCGGCTACGGCGGGCCAGTTCACGGTGTTCCACCAGGCGGCGACGTAGTCGGGGCGCTTGTTCTGGTACTTCAGGTAGTACGCGTGCTCCCAGACGTCCACGCCCAGGATCGGCACGCCGCCGTCCATGATCGGATTGTCCTGGTTCGGGAACCCCTTGACCTGGAGCTTTCCGCCGGACAGGTACAGCCAGCCCCAGCCGCTGCCGAACTGGCCGATCGCCGCCTTGGAGAGCCTGTCCTTGAAGGTGGCGAAGTCGCCGAAGGCCTCGTATATCGCGTCCGCCACCTCTCCTGAGGGCTCACCGCCGCCGTCGGGGCCCATGATCTGCCAGAAGATCGAGTGGTTGAAGTGGCCGCCGCCGTTGTTGCGGACGACGGTCCGGATGTCGTCAGGCACCGACGCCAGGTCGCCGAGCAGCTCTTCGATGCTCTTCTGGCCCAGCTCCGGATGCTTGTCGATCGCGCCGTTGAGGTTGTTGACGTAGGTGCCGTGGTGGCGGTCGTGGTGAATCTCCATCGTCCGCGCGTCGATGTTGGGCTCAAGGGCCGAGAAGTCATACGGCAGTGGGGGCAATTCGAACGCCATCGTTCCTCCTTACTTCGACAGTGACACCAGCTTGGGGACCAGTTCCTTCCCCTGGAGCCGGCCGAGCCATCCGTTGCGCGCCACCCGTTCGCTGAAACCCTCGGCGCCCTCGGGCTCCAGGCCGCCGCAGACCAGCACCGGAACGGGATCGTCCGAGTGAGCCTTCAGCTCGCACGGCGTGCTGTGATCGGCCGTCACGGCGACCACGAACTCCTCCCCGTCCAGCCGCCTCATGAGCGGCCCGAAGTAGAAGGTGTCGATCTGCTCGACGCTGCGTTGCTTTCCCGCGGGATCGCCGTCGTGCCCGGGGACGTCCGGACCCTTGAGATGGACGTAGAGGCCGTCCCAGTCGTCCAGGGAGGCCAGGGTCTTGGCCGCCCAGTCGCCGTAGCCGCGTTCCGGGTCCTCCGCCGTCGAGGCGACCGGGACCTGTCCCATGCCCAGAAGGCTCGCGATCCCGATCTCCACCGGCATCTCGACCAGGCTCGCGAAGCGTATCCCGAACCGCTCCTGGAACGAGGGCATGTGCGGCAGCCGGTCGCCGGCGTCACGGAGCAGGATCATGTTGCCCGGCATCTTGCCTTCGGCCGTCCTCCGCTGGTTCACCGGGTGGCGACTGAGCACCTCGTAGCTCTTGCGCATGAACTCGTTGGTCAGCTCGGCAGCCGCCCGAGCTGCGTCGGAGTCCTCCAGTGGCTTGGCCTCGAGGACCCGCTTGCCGGGGTCTGCCAGGGCGATGGAGAAGGTTCCATGCCGCTGGTAGGCGGGGTCGCAGTTGTCGACCTGGCCGGAGAGCGCTCCCCCCTCCCGCCGGATGACGAGGCAGGCGCGGTGGCCAAGCGTGTGGCGGAACTGGAAGCTCGTCCCTTTGAGCCGGACGTCCGACTGGACCGCGTCGGCCAGCTCTCGCGCCTCGGCGTCGCTGAGGTTGCGGCCGACCCGCCGGTCGACGATCGTCCAGTCCGGGTCCACGGTCCCGAAGTTGGCGCGCCAGGCGAGGTCGCCGTCCCGAACGTCGAGACCGGCGCCGTAGGACTCGAGAGGTCCCCGACCGGTGTAGTACCGATCCACGTCGTAGCCCAGGATGCTCATGACGGCGGCGTCCGACTCCGGCGCGATCCCGGGCCCGATGGCGTCCATCAGCCCGGTCTGACCCCGGGCGGCGAGCGCATCCAGGTGAGGGGTCGCTGCGGCCTCGAGCGGCGTCCGGCCGCCCAGCGACTCGACCGGGCGATCGCCGAGCCCGTCCAGCACCACGTAGAGGATCTTTCTCACGTGTTCTGCGCGGTGTCGCCCGCGGCCCCGCTGTAGACCTCTGACACCGTCTCGATCATCCGCGTGAACTCGTGGGCCTTCAGGCTCGCGCCACCCACCAGGCAGCCGTCACAGAGCGGCAGCTCGACGTAGGAGCCGACGTTGGCGGCGTTGACGCTGCCCCCGTAGAGGACGCGGACGCGGTCGGCCGCCTCCCGGCCGAAGGACTCCTCGAGAACGGTTCTGATGACACTCATCGTGCGGTGGGCGTGCTCGGGATCCGCGTTCTTGCCGGTGCCGATCGCCCATACCGGCTCATATGCGACGGCCAGGCGGCCCGAGTCCCCCTGCGGAAGATAGTCGATCGCGGCGCGTAGCTGCCCGGAGACCACCGAGTCCGTGTGGCCGGCCACGAACTGGTCGTCCAGCTCGCCGACGCAGACCATCACCTTCAGGTCCTCCTGGAGCGCCGCCCGCGCCTTGCGGCTCACCCACTCGTCCGTCTCACCGAACTGGTGACGGCGCTCTGAGTGGCCGACCAGGACCCAGTCGCACCAGCCGGAGAGCATCGCCGCCGAGACCTCGCCGGTGAAGGCGCCGGCCGGCTCCCAGAAGCAGTTCTGCGCTCCCAGGCCCACTCCCGTACCCCGCAGGATCTCTGCCACGCTGAGCAGCCAGGGGAAGGGCGGCAGCAGCACGACCTCAACGGTGTCGTGGACGGTGCGGGTGCCTTCGACGACGCCGCGGGCGAGCTCCGCCGCCGCGGCGGCGCGGGCCGGGTTCATCTTCCAGTTGCCGGCCAGCAGGGGCTTCCTCACCGACTCGTCCCTGTTCAGCTCGCCTCCTTCAGCACCGCGACCCCGGGCAGCTCCCTGCCCTCCAGGTACTCGAGAGTGGCGCCCCCACCGGTGGAGACGTGGGAGAAACGGCCCTGCAGGCCCATCTGCTCGATGGCGGCGGCCGTGTCGCCGCCACCCACCAGGGAGTAGGCGCCGGACCCGGCGACGGCCTCGCCGAGGGCACGGGTCCCCGCGCTGAACTCGGGGATCTCAAAGACGCCGACCGGCCCGTTCCACACGATCGTCCCGGCACCGGCCAGCCTCCCCGCGTACAGCGCCCGTGTTGCAGGGCCGACGTCCAGGATCATCCAGCCCGGCTCCACGCCGTCGACGGGAAAGACGCGGGTCTCCTGGCCGGCCTCCATCCGCCGGGCGCAGACCGTGTCCACCGGAAGCACCACCCGCTCGCGGCCCTGCTGCGCCACCTCTCGAGCCTCTTCCAGCGCCTCGTCCTCGACGAGGCTCGCACCCACCTCCCGGCCGGCGGCCTTGAAGAAGGTGTTGGCCATGGCTCCCCCGACGATGAGGGCCTCGACCCGAGGCAGCAGGAAGCGCAGGACGCCCGCCTTGGTGGAGATCTTCGCGCCGCCGACGATCGCCACCAGCGGCCGCCGCGGCTCGTCGAGCGCGCGGTGGAGAGCCTCCAGCTCCGCCAGCATCAGGTCGCCGGCGTAGGCGGGGAGCAGGCGCGCGACTCCCACCACGGAGGCGTGAGCCCGGTGCGACGCGGCGAAGGCGTCGTTCACGTAGACGTCCCCGAGAGCCGCCAGCAGCCCGGCGAACTCCGGGTCGTCATCCTCGTCGCCGGCGTGAAAGCGGACGTTCTCGAGCAGCAGCACGTCTCCGTCCCGCATTCCCGCCACTGCCGTGGCGGCCACCTCGCCGACGCAGTCCTCGGCGAATCCGACCGGCCTGCCGAGCAGCTCGCCGAGCCGCATGGCCACCGGTCGCAGCGAGAGCTCAGCCTGCGGCTTGCCTTTGGGCCGGCCCATGTGCGACATCACCACCACTCGCGCCCCACGCTCGCTCAGGCCTCGCAGCGTCGGCAGCCCGGCGCGGATCCGGGTGTCGTCCGAGATGGCGCCGTCTTTGAGAGGAACGTTGAGATCCTCCCGGACCAGCACCCGGCAGCCCGTGACGTCGACGGAGCGGTAGGAGGCCTTCAAGCGTCGCCCGGCGTCAGAGCCGCTCCGCCATGTAGGTGATCAGGTCCACCATCCGGCAGCTGAAGCCCCACTCGTTGTCGTACCAGGAGACCACCTTGGCCGAACGGTCACCGAGCACCAGGGTCGAGGGCGCGTCGACGATCGAAGAATGGGGGTCGCTCTTGAAGTCGGAGGAGACCAGCTCCTCGTGGGAGACAGCGAGCACGCCTCTCAGCTCTCCACCGGCCGCCTCCTCGAAAGCGGCGTTGATCTCCTCGACGCTGGTCGGCCTGGACAGGTCCACGCTGAGGTCGACCACCGAGACATCCAGAACCGGTACCCGAAAGGACATTCCCACGAACTTGCCGGTGAGCTCCGGCAGGACCTCGGCGACCGCACGGTTCGCTCCCGTGGAGGTGGGGATGATGTTGTCAGCCGCCGCCCTGGCCCGGCGGAGGTCCTTGTGCGGCAGGTCCTGCAGCTTCTGGTCGGCGGTGTAGGCGTGGATCGTGGTCATCATTCCGCGCTCGATGCCGAAGGACTCGTTCAGCACCTTGGCCAGCGGCACGAAGCAGTTGGTGGTGCAGCTGCCGTTGGAGATGACGTTGTGGGCCGCCGGGTCGTAGCCCTGGTGGTTCACACCCATCACGACGGTGTAGTCCTGGTTCGTCGCCGGCGCCGAGATGATCACCTTCCGGGCGCCGCCCTGGTCGATGTGCACGCGGGCCTTGTTCGCGTCGGTGAAGAGCCCCGTCGACTCAACCACGATGTCCACCCCGAGGTCTTTCCAGGGCAGCTCGGCCGGGTCTCGGAGCGAGAGGAACTTGACCACCCTGCCGTCAACCCTGATCTCGTCTTCACCAGCTTCCACCGCGGGCCCGAAGGTCCCGAGTGCGGTGTCGTGCTTGAGCAGGTGGGCGAAGGTGCGCGCGTCGCCGAGGTCGTTCACGGCGACTATTTCGACGTCTGGATTGAGCTCGTTCGCCGCCCGGTAGATGTTCCGGCCGATGCGCCCGAAGCCGTTGATGCCAACCCTGATGGACATGGAGACGCCTCCAAAAGCAAGGACAAGGCGACGGGCCAGAAACGGACGAGCCCGCCGGACGAGCCCTAATGTTAGGCGGAGCGGCTACCCAGACCGGCCGGCTGCGGCCCGGGCGGCTTCGGCGCCGCGGGTGGTGCGCCCGCGACCTGGTCCGCCTGGCCGTCCAGCTCCACCTTCCCCTCCCCGTCCTGCTCCCCGTCTTGGGCCACGCCCTCGGCCATCTCGACCAGGCGGCGGAGGCGGTGGTTGACCGCCGACTTCGAGAGCTGCATCCGCTGCGCCAGCTCGTTCAGGTTCATCTCGGGGTTGGCGCGGCGTGCGTGGGCCATCTCCTGAAGGGCCAGCGAGAGCCGGTCGAGGCGGCCTGAGCTCTCCAGCTCTCCGATCGCGGCCACCTGACGCATGGCCGACCCGATCGTCTTGTCGATGTTGGCCGTCTCGAAGTTGAGCCGGCGGTTGACCTGGCCCGAGAGCTCGCGGACCACGCGAATGTTCTCGAACTCCATCACGCCGCGGGACGCCCCCATCAACGAGAGCGTCCGCACGATCCCGTCGCCGTCCTTCAGGTAGAGGACGTGGTGCCCGGCCCTCTCGACGACGCCGGCACGCACGCCGTGGTCGTGCAGGATGCGGATCAGGCTTACCGCCCAGCCCTGCGTGGGCAGCACGAACTCCAGGTGGTAGCGCGCGCTGGGAGCGTTCACCGAGCCGCAGCCCATGAACATGCCCCGGAGCATCGCCTTGCGGTCGCAGGGCGCCTCGGGACAGGCCCGGGCCGCTGGTTGGGCGAAGGACGCCTCCATGCCGCGCGGAAGCGGCAGTTCGATGAAGAACGCCATCTGCTTGGCGCTGCGCGCCGCCTGGTACTTGGCCTCGATCCCCCCGAGCATTCGGGCCAGGCGGACCACCTTGCGGGCGACGGTGTTGCGCAGCAACGGGAAGTACGCCGCCCGGCCGTCTCCACTCCGGATCAGCCGACCCTTGGATGAGTAGAAGATGCCGAGCAGCTCGCTGAGCTGGCAGCAAGGACGCGCAGGCGTCAGACCTGCTAGTTCACTTTTGATCTCAGCCGCAAAAGAGATTGCGCTCTGACCTCCGGCTTGGTCTACCCCACCCCAGCCAGAGCCTTCAGTGTAGACACGGATGCCTCGCACTGCCAAGCCGCCCGATTGGCGGTTAAGGGATAATCCGGACGGATGAGCGACGACGCGTCCGCCCGGGCCACGCGGGCCCGCGAGCTGCGGCACGAGGCGCTCGGCCTCGCCACCGACCGGCTCTTGACGATGTACCGCCAGATGGTGCTCGCGCGCGCCATCGATCGCAGGATGTGGGTGCTCAACCGGCAGGGCAAGGCGCCCTTCGTGATATCCGGCCAGGGTCACGAGGCGGCGCAGGTTGGCGCGGCGGCGGCGATGCGCCCCGGCGTCGACTGGCTGTGCCCCTACTACCGCGACCTTGCGTTCTGCATCGCCCTCGGCCTGACGCCGCTCGAGTTCATGCTCTCGGTCTTCTCGCGCCAGGACGACCCCTCCTCGGGCGCCCGCCAGATGCCCTCGCACTTCGGGCTGGAACGGGCCCGCATCGTGACCACCTCCAGCACGGTGGCGACCCAGGTCATCCACGCTGCCGGAATCGCATACGCTTCCAGGCTGCGTGGGCTGCCCGAGGTGGCGGTGGCCTGCCTGGGTGAGGGCAGCACCTCGAAGGGAGACTGGCACGAGGGGCTGAACTTTGCCGGCGTGCACCGCCTGCCGTTCGTCTGCCTGGTCCAGGACAACGACTACGCCATCTCCGTCCCCCATCGTCTGCAGATGGGCGTCGAATCGGTAGCCGACCGCGCGGCCGGCTACGGCATCACCGGCGTGACCGTGGACGGCGGTGACGTCCTGGCCGTCTACGAGGTGATGAAGAAGGCGGTGGACCGGGCGCGAGTCGGCGACGGACCGACGCTGATCGACGCCAAGGTGGCCCGCTTCACCTCACACTCCTCGGACGACGACCAGCGCCGGTACCGGCCCCCGGAAGAGCTGGAGGCAATGCTGCGCCGCGATCCGATCGAGCGCTTCCGGACATATCTCCTCGAGGCCTCCGTCCTCGACGACCAGGAGGACGAGAGGATCCAGCAGGAATGCACCTCTGAGGTCGACGTGGCGGTCAAGACGGCCGAGTCGGCCGACCCGCCGGTCGCCGGCGACATCTACCGGCACCTCTTTGCGGACCCGGCCGGATCCGGAGACTGATGGCCGTCAAGACGCTGATAGAAGGCGTGCGCGAGGCGCTCTCCGAGGAGATGGAGCGCGACGACCGGGTCTGGGTGCTGGGCGAGGACGTCGGCAAGAAGGGCGGGGTCTTCCTGGCCACCGAGGGCCTCTACGGCAAGTTCGGCGAGGCTCGGGTGCTGGACACCCCGCTGGCCGAGTCGGCCATCGTGGGCGTCGCCATCGGCTCGGCGCTGAACGGCCTGATCCCCGTTGCCGAGATCCAGTTCGCCGACTTCATCCACCCCGCCTTCGACCAGATCGTGAGCGAGGCCGCCCGCATCCGCTACCGCTCCAACGGCGTCTGGTCGTGCCCCATCGTGATCCGGGCACCCTTCGGAGGGGGTGTCCACGGCGGCCTCTACCACTCGCAGTCCGTGGAGGCCTTCTACGCGCACGTCCCAGGTCTGAAGGTGGTGATCCCGAGCACGCCGGAGGACGCGAAGGGCCTGCTCAAGTCGGCCGTTCGCGATCCCGACCCGGTCATGTTCTTCGAGCACAAGAAGACCTACCGGCTGATCAAGGACGAGATCCCCGAAGGCGAGTACGTCACGCCCATCGGACCGGCCGCGGTGCGCCGCGAGGGCACCAAGCTCAGCTGCGTGGCGTGGGGACTGATGACGCACTACTGCCTGGAGGCGGCCGCGTCTGTGGCGGCGGAGGGCATCTCGGTCGAAGTCATCGACCTGCGGACGCTCCGGCCCCTCGACACCGCGACAATCCTCGGCTCGGTGGAGAAGACCGCCCGCGCCATGGTGGTGTACGAGGACAACCTGACCGGTGGCTTCGGAGCCGAGGTCGCCGCGGTGATCGCTGGAGAGGGCTTCGAGTTTCTCGACGCCCCCGTCGTCCGGGTGGCGGGCCCAGACGTGCCCGCGATGCCCTTCAACAAGGCCCAGGAAGACGCCTTCATGCCCTCCCCCGCCAAGATCGCCGAAGCTATGCGCAAGCTGGCGGCATATTAAGAATGCGGGGGAAACAGGTTTCCCCCCCAGCCCCCTTCCCCAAAGTTGCGTCCGGGAGTCGCGTGGATTTAACAACTCAGACGGCCGGAGTGAATCCGGCCTCCCTAGTGACGCTTCTATTTGCCTCCCTTGTATCTCCCTCCCCCTTGCGGGGAGGGTAGGGAGGGGGTATTTCTGCGTGGCGGTGGCTCAGCCGTGACAGCTCAAATAGCCGGAGTTAGGCGGGATTAAAGCCAGCTATCCGACCATTCCGGCTGAGGAGTACGCCACCAGGCGGGAGGCTGTTCGGGCTGGGATGGAGGCGGCTGGGCTGGAAGCTATGGCCGTCTTTTATCCGGCGCGGATCGCCTACCTGACCGGCTTTCATCACGTTCCCACCGAACGGCCGATCGTTCTGCTCCTGGGCCCCGAAGAGTACTGGGCGCTGGTGGTGCCGGCCGTGGAGAAGGAGCACGCGGAGTCGGTGCCGGAGATCGAGTCGGTGGAGGTCTATTTCGAGTACCCGGGAGACCGGCATCCGATGCACAGGGTGGTCGAGGTCCTCCGCTCCGAGGGCGTCGACCCCGGCCGGGTGGGAGCCGACCACGACGGCGTAGTCCCCTATTGGGGCTACCGGGGACCCCGGCTCGGCGACCTGCTGGAGGCCCGCCCGGTCGACGCCGAGATGCTCGTCGAATCGCTCAGGCGCATCAAGTCGGGCAACGAGCTGGCCTGCATCCAGCTCAGCTGCGAGTGGGCCTGCCGCGCCCACCGCCGGATGCAGGAGCGGATAAGGCCGGGGCTGACCGAGATGGAGTGCTACCAGCCCGCCATGGTGGAGTCGCTGAGCGAGATGATCCGCGAGCTGCCCGGATGGCGTCCGCGCGGCTTCAACGGCACCGGCCTCACCGCCATGTTCGTGGGCGGTCGCAGCACCGCGATGCCGCACGGGTTCGTGCAGGGCCACGGGATCGAGGCGGGCGACGTCCTGGTGAGCGGCGCCGGCGCCGACATCGACGGCTATCGCTCCGAGCTGGAGCGGACGATGATCGTCGGCGAGCCGAGCGCAGGCCAGGCCGAGGCGTTCGAGGCGATGCTGGCGCTGCAATCGCGGGCCATCGAGCTGCTCCGCCCCGGTGCGCCGGTGGCCGAGGTCGAGCTGGAGGTCCTGAGGCTGGCCAGGGAGCTCGGCCACGAGCAGGACCTGCGCCACCACGTGGGCCATTCGATCGGCCTCGAAGGGCACGAGGCACCCTTCCTCGACCGCGGCGACGACGCCATCTGCGAGGAGGGCATGGTCTTCACGGTCGAGCCTGGCGTCTACATACCGGCGCTGGGTGGTTTCAGGCACTCCGACACCGTCTGCGTGACCGCCGAGGGCTCACGCGTCATGACCGACTATCCGCGCGGCCTCCAGGATCTCCTCATCCTCGCCTGACGCAGCGCGTCGGAAGCGGCCTTTCTCCTCTACCATTACAGGTTGGTCACCATAACTAGGGGAAGTAGGGGTATCACTTGGTCAACCAGTCTCTTTCGCGGCCGGCTGCCCTGGTCGGGCGCTTCGCGGGGCTCAGGGCCGTGGTGCTGGGCGACCCCATCCTGGACGCCTTTCTGGTCGGCACGCCCACCCGCCTCTGCAGCGAGCAGCCCGTCCCCGTCCTCGAGCGGGTCCGCGAGGATCGGATGCCCGGCGGCGCCGCGAACACCGCGGCCAACCTCAGCGGACTGGGCGCCCGAACGAAGCTGATAGGGCTGATCGGAGCCGATGCCGCCGGCGGCGACCTGGAGCGCTGCCTCGGGGAGGCGGGAGTCGACACCTCCGGACTGGTCGTCGACTACGGCCAGCCCACCGCGCACAAGCTGCGCGTGCTGGCCGGCGAGCACTACGTGGCGCGAATCGACACCGAGCCCTCCCCGGCACGCTCATCCGCACTCGAGGCTCGACTGCTCGAGCTGCTGCAGGCCTCGCTCGCGGAGGCGGACCTCGTGGTGGTCTCCGACTACGGCCTCGGCAGCGTCTCGGAGGCCGCGATGGAGCTGGTCTCCGCCTCCAGCCCGAGACTCCCGGTGGTCCTGGATGCCAAGGACGTCCTTCGGCATGCCCGCGCCCGGGTGACCATGGTGACGCCGAACCTCGATGAGGCGCACAAGGCCGCCGGCATCCCGAGCAACGGCCAGGCCACGGCGGCCGGGCTGGCGGTCCTGGGCCGCCGACTTCGGCAGCTGCTGGCCGCCGACTCGATCGCGGTGACCATGGGACCGGAGGGCGCCCTCCTTATCGGCCCTGACGGATCCACGCAGCGGCTGGCCGCACTCCCCGCAAGAGCACGGAACGAGGTCGGCGCGGGAGACTCGCTGGTGGCGGCCTCCGGGCTCGGCCTGGCAGCCGGGCTGACACCCGCCGACGCTCTGCGGCTGGGCATGGAGGCCGCCGCGCTCGCGATCGTCAAGCCTCTCACGGCAACCGTCACCTCGGCCGAGCTGGCGGAGCGGCTCGACACGATGGCCGCCGGCCTGGACGGCGCCGCGCGGCTCGGCCCGTCGCTGGAGGCGAGCCTGGCCGAGGCGCGGTCTCAGGGCCGGCGCGTCGTCTTCACCAACGGCGTGTTCGACCTCCTGCACGAGGGTCACATCAGCCTGCTGCGCCGGGCCAGGAGGCTGGGAGACGTGCTGGTGGTCGGCGTCAACAGTGATGCCAGCGCACGGCGGCTGAAGGGCGAGGGACGCCCCATCAATCACTCGGATGCGCGCCGTGCGGTGCTGCAGGCCCTGGACTGTGTGGACCACGTCGTGGTGTTCGACGGCCCGACCGCCTCGGGCCTGCTGGCCGCAGTACGGCCGGACGTCTACGTCAAGGGCGACGACCACGACATGGAGCGCGTGCCGGAGGCTGGGGTGGCACGGGAGCTGGGGGCCCGGCTGGTGACCATCCCTCGCGCCCACGCCATCAGCACGAGCCAGATCATCGACCGGGTGCTGGGCGTTGGCGAGCCTGCCGCCGGCCAGGCCTGAGCTCGCCGCCCTGGGTCGCGAGGAGCTGACCCGGCCCCCGCCGGAAGTCCATAAGATCGCCGTGCTGCGCGCCAACGCACTCGGGGACTTCATCTTCTGCCTCCCGGCGCTGGAGGCCCTGCGAGCCACCTACCCGGCCGCCGAGATCACCCTGCTCGCGCGAGCGATGCACCAGCAGCTCCTGGACGGGCGGCCCGGCCCGGTCGACCGCGTCGTCGTGCTGCCGCGCATCCGGGGCGTCAGCGTCCCCGACCATCAGGAGACCGACGAGAAGGAGGCGGCAGCCTGCGTCGAGGCGTTGAAGGCCGACCGCTTCGACGTCGCGGTGCAGATCCACGGCGGAGGCGCCTACTCGAACCCGTTCCTGAGGAGCCTCGGCGCGCGGACAACCGTGGGCCTCAAGGCTCCCGACGCCGAAGCTCCGGACCGCTGGATCCCCTACTTCTACTACCAGCACGAGGTTCTCCGCTATCTCGAGGTGGTCTCGCTGCTGGGCGTCCGGCCAGCGGCCCTGGAGCCACGCCTGCAGGTCACCGAGCGGGACCTGGGAGAGGCCGCCGGCGTCCTCGACGCGCTCCCAGGGCCG
>JALYYF010000410.1 GCA_030946725.1 Candidatus Dormiibacterota bacterium | reverse complement strand
CTCGAACTTTGCGCGGCACCGCTTCGCTCCCTCGACGGCGGCCCTCGCAGTAGGCACGGATTCCTCCGTTCGTTCGCGCGTCCGTCTGCAACACCTCGCGGCGGTCGCACGCTCGGAGTGTGGGGCGGTGTGCGCGGCGTCGGTGGGGGCGCGTTGCCGGCACTGTGAGGAGTGTACCGGGTCTGACCAGAGGCGGAAAGGTATCCAGGGGTGAGTTTGGGCTAATTTTGGCGGGCTTCCGGTTGGGGCGGGAGCAGGCCCCCCCGACCCCCCAAGCGCGATGTCGCTGCGCGACAGGGAGGGGGATGAAAATGGGGCGCGGCTGCGGCATCATGTGGGCGGTGCGAGGCGGGGAGCCGGGCCGACTCAGACCGGTGCTGCGAGCCCGACCCCCAAGCTGGTCCGAGTGCGTCCGGGAGTGGATGGTTGTCGCCGCGCCGCGAGGCGCGAGCACGGGTAGGAATTTCGTGGTCTCCGCCGCACTCCCCCGCCCTGCGCCCCATGGCGAGCGTTTCGTGTGAGGAGGCAGGGGATGCAGGTAGTCCACGAGCGGTGCTGCGGGCTGGATGTGCACAAGAAGACGGTGGTGGCCTGCGTGCTGGGCAGCGCGGCCGACGGCAGCGTCCAGCGGCGGGTGCGGACGTTCGGCACGATGACGGCGGAGTTGCTGGCCCTGGGCGACTGGTTGCGGGATCTGGCCGTCACGCAGGTGGCCATCGAGAGCACCGGCGTCTACTGGCGTCCGGTCTACACCTTGATCGAAGACGGGCGGACGATCACGCTGGTCAACGCCCAGCACGTCAAAGGGCTGCCGGGGCGCAAGACCGACGTGCAGGACAGCGAGTGGCTGGCGGATCTCTTGCGCCACGGCCTCTTGCGTCCCAGCTTCATTCCGCCGCCCCCCATCAGCGACCTGCGCGAACTCACCCGCTACCGCAAGACGCTCGTCCAGGAGCGCACCGACGAGGTGAATCGGCTGCACAAGCTGCTCGAGTCGGCCAACCTCAAGCTGGCCAGCGTGGCGAGCGACGTCATGGGCGTGAGCGGGCGGTTGATCCTGGCCGCGCTGGCGGGCGGGCAGGACGACCCGGAAGCGCTGGCAGCGTTGGCCAAGGGGCTGCTGCGCAAGAAGCTGCCGGAGCTGCGCCGGGCCCTCGAGGGGCGGGTGAAGCCGGTCCACCGGGTGCTCCTGGAGCGCCTGCTGGCCCACGGCGCCTTCCTGGAAGAGTCGATCGCCGCGGTGCAGCAGGAGATCGAGGCGGCGCTGCGCCCTTTCGCTGAGGCGGTGACGTTGCTCCAGACCATCCCCGGCGTCGGCGCCACGGCCGCCGCCACGATCGTGGCCGAGCTCGGCACCGACATGGCGCGCTTCCCCTCCGCCAAGCACCTCGCCTCCTGGGCCGGCGTCTGCCCGGGCAACAAACAGAGCGGCGGCAAACGCCTGAGCGGCAAGACGACGCACGGCGACTCCTGGCTGCGCGCCGCGCTGGGTGAGGTGGCCTGGGCCATCGCCCACACCAAGGACACCTACCTCGCCGCCTGCTACCACCGCCTCGCCCGCCGCCGCGGCAAGTACAAGGCCGCCGTCGCCATCGCCCACCGCGTTCTCGTCATCTGCTACCACGTGCTCAAGGACCAGCGCCCCTACCAGGACCTCGGCCCCGACTACTTCGACCAGCTCGATCCCGACCGCCTCCAGCGCCACCACGTCCGCCGCCTCGAGCAGCTTGGCTACGCCGTCACCCTCACCAAGAAGGAAGCAGCGTAGCGACCGGAAGAGCGGTATTTTCGTAGGAATTCTGGGCTCAGAGGGGTAGGTACGCCAAGCGACCGATGAACGGGAGGGCCGGATAGCGCCGCGGGGCCTGCCATCATGGAGTTGTCGTACGACTGCGTGATGGGAGGGAGCGCGTGCGCTATCCGGGGGAATGGTACCGACTGGCGGAGCAGATTGGCCAGCACTTCGGCGACTTGCGCCCGGCGCAGCGGCGCGGGTTGACGACGTGGGTGTACGGGACGTTGCTGGCCGGCAGCGGCTGCCAGACGGCGGTGCTTACCGCCTTGGAACCGCTGGGCGGGCGTCACGCCGTGCGCCAGGTGCTGCGGGAGTGGCTCTACGATGGGAAGGACAAGGCCGCGCCCTGTCGGCCCCAAGTCGAGGTCGGCGCCTGCTTCGCGCCCTTGTTGCGCTGGGTGGTGTCCTGGTGGCAGGGGAAGGAGTTGGCGCTGGCCGTCGACGCGACCGCCCAAGGCGACGCCCTCGTGGTCCTGGCGGTCAGCGTCGTGTATCGCGGCAGCGCCATCCCGGTCGCCTGGCATGTCCTGGCCGCGAACGTCCCCGGCGCCTGGCTGCCCCACTTCCAGCGGCTGTTGCAACTGCTGGCGCCCGCGGTCCCGGCCGACTGGCGAGTGATCGTCATGGCCGATCGCGGCCTGTGGAGTCCGGCGCTGTGGGACCAGATCGTGGCGCTGGGTTGGCACCCGCTGCCGCGGATTCAGGAGGCGGCGACCTTCCAGCCCACCGGCCGGGCGCGCCAGCCCGTGCGCGCCTTCGTGGACGGGCCGGACGAGGCCTGGGTGGGAACGGGGGTGGCCTTTGTCCACCACCCCGTGGCCTGCACCCTGGTGGTCACCTGGCTGGCGGGGCACGCGGCACCCTGTGCCACCCTCACCGACCTGGCGCCGGCCGAGGTGGGGATCTGCTGGTACGGCCTGCGCTTCTGGATCGAGCGCGGCTTCTGCCTCCTCAAGAGCCTCGGCTGGGGCTGGGAGCAGACCCGCCGCACCGATCCTGATCGCGTCGCCCGCCACTGGCTGGTGTTGGCCGTGGCCCTGCTCTGGACCTTGGCCACCGGCACCCGCGTCGAAGACGCCGACGCTCAGGACACGCCTCCTAGCCGGGTGCGTCACCCGCCCGCCCAGCCGCCGCTCCCAGCCGGCGCGCGCACCGTCAGCCTGTTCCGCCGCGGCCTGCTCTGGTTGCGCCGCCAACTCGGTCGCGCCCGCCTCTGGCGCTGCCTCTGGCTGCTGCCCGAACGCTGGCCCGCCGCCCCGCCAGGCGTCCGCGTCACCTACCATGCCGCCTCCCCGTGACTCACCGCCAGCTTGGCATACCTACCCCTCTGAGCCCAGAATTCCTACGAAAATGGCGGATCAACCGAACGGCGATCCGCTCCTCGCGGCCATTTTCATCCCCATCCCTGTCGCTCGCGACATCGCGCTTGGGGGGTC
>JALYYF010000390.1 GCA_030946725.1 Candidatus Dormiibacterota bacterium | reverse complement strand
CTGTCCCCCTTGAGGATCTTGCCGTCGGGCCGGCGGACGATCTCCGGGTCGCCCTTGGACATGTTGGACCGGTGGATCTCCCGGAAGACCGCCTGGAGGTCGATCCCGTAGGTCTCGGCGGCGCCGTAGACCACGTACAGGAGGTCGGCCAGGGCGTCCGCCACGGCGACCAGGTTCCTCGCCTCGCCCGCGTTCCTGAGCTCGGCGAGCTCCTCTTCGATCAGGAGCACGCGAAGACGGTGCACGGTTTCCCCGGGCCAGGTGGGGCGATCGCTGGAGGGAAGCCCGAAGTGCTCGTGGAAATCGCGCACCATCAGTTGCTCGTCGTTCATTTTTCCTCCTGGGAGTACGAACCGAGCCCTCGCGGTGCCTGCCGCACGCAGGCCCCGAAGCCAGTCGGCAGGGCGTGCCCGCCGAGATGACGAACCCCGCGTTTCAAGTAGCTCTAGTCTAGTCCGGGGTCCCGAAATGCGCTTCGACCGAACCTGTCACCAGGTGTGCGAGGAGCCGGTCAACCGCTCCTGGCGCCCCCCAAGCATCTCAGCGACTAAGGGAATGACTGCCGGGCCAGCCTGCCGCGGCGCTGCATGGGGTCCTGGATGCGGAGACATAGAATTGGACCCCATGCGGCCGCCGTTCTCACCGCTCCCGGAGGTGCCCGACCATCCGGCGATTGAGCACTCGGTGCTGGATCGGTGGGATGAGGAACAGATCTTCGACAGACTCCGCAAGCAGAACGACGGCGGACCGCGATGGAGCTTCATTGACGGTCCGATCACCGCCAACAACCCCGCCGGAGTGCATCACTGCTGGGGTCGCGGACTGAAGGACATGTTCCAGCGCTACAAGGCGCTCCGCGGCTTCGACCAACGCTATCAGAACGGATTCGACTGCCAGGGTCTGTGGGTCGAAGTCGAGGTCGAGCGAGCGCTGGGCCTCAATTCGAAGCGCGAGATCGAGGAATACGGCATCGCGAGGTTCGCCGAGCGCTGCAAGGAACGCGTCGCCAAGTACGCGGGAGTCATCACGGAACAGTCCCGCAGACTCGGCATGTGGATGGACTGGGCCAACAGCTACTTCACGTTCTCCGACACGAACATCGCCTATATCTGGGCCTTCTTGAAGGACGTGCACAGGCGCGGGTGGCTCTATAAGGGTCACCGTTCCACGCCCTGGTGCCCGCGCTGTGGAACCTCACTCTCACAGCATGAGCAGATCGACTCCTACACGGAGATGACGCACCCCTCGCTGTACGTGCGCTTTCCGCTCGCCGACAGACCGGACCAGGCATTTGTCATATGGACCACCACCCCCTGGACGCTTCCCGCCAACGTGGCCGCCGCCGTGCACCCCGACGAGGAGTACGTGCTGCTAGACACCGGTGACTACGTGGCGACCGGTCGTCTCCCCGAGCTGCCCTTCGGCGGCACGCCCGTTCAGCGGCTGAAGGGCAGCGACCTCGTCGGCGTCCAGTACGCGGGCCCGTTCGACGAGCTGCCGGCGCAAAAGGGCGTGGTCCACAGGGTGATCCCCTGGACGAGCGTCAGCCTCGGCGAGGGCACGGGGATCGTGCACATCGCACCAGGAGCCGGCGCGGAGGACTTCGACCTGTCCCGAGAGCACCGGCTGCCGGTGCTGGTGCCGATCGACGAATCGGGGCGCTTCACCGCCGGCTACGGGCCCTTCGAAGGCATGCAGACCGGGCAGGCGGCAGAGCCCATCCTTGAGGCTCTGAAGAGCCGGTCACTGCTCCTGCACCTCGGTGAGATCACTCACCGCTACCCGGTCTGCTGGAGATGCGCGACCCCGCTCGTATTCCGCGTCGTCGACGACTGGTTCATATCCGCCGAAGAGATCAGGCCGCTCATGCTGGCCGCCAACTCGACTGTCGAGTGGGTGCCCCCGTTCTACTCCAAGCGGATGGACGACTGGCTGCGCAACATGGGCGACTGGAACATCTCCCGCAAGCGCTACTTCGGGCTTCCTCTGCCGATCTATCCCTGCGAGTCGTGCGGCACCGTGACGGTGATCGGCTCACAGTCCGAGCTGAGAGAGCGGGCAACAGAAGGCCTCGACCAGTTGAAGGAGCTGCACCGACCCTGGATCGACAGAGTGCTGATCCGCTGCGAGCACTGCGGCAAGGAGGTGCGCCGGATCGTCGAGGTGGGCGACGCATGGCTCGACGCGGGCATCGTGCCCTTCTCCACGCTGGGGTGGCATAACCCCGACTGGTATCCCGGCGGCTACGCCACCGGCGCTTCCAACGTCCTCTCCGGCGCCGACCTGCCCGACCACGCGTACTGGGAGCAATGGTTCCCGGCCGACTGGATCTCAGAGATGCGCGAGCAGATCCGGCTCTGGTTCTACTCGCAGAGCTTCATGTCGGTGACGCTCGACGGCCGGTCGCCGTACCGCAAGGTGCTCACCTACGAGAAGGTCCGGGACGAGACGGGCCGCGAGATGCACAAGTCCTGGGGCAACGCCGTCGAGGCTGACGTGGCACTGGAGAGGATGGGCGCGGACGTCATGCGTTGGATCTTCGCCGCGCAGACGCCTGGGCAGGATCTCAACTTCGGCTTCGCAAAGGGCGACACCGTGAAGCGCGAGCTGCTCACCCTCTGGAATTCCGTTCGCTTCCTCACGACCTACGGGAACATCGAGGGCTTCCGGCCTCGATACGCCGACCTGGTGGAGGGACTTGCGGGCGCCAAACCCGACCAGGCGCTCGACCGCTGGCTGGTGGCCCGGGTCCAGCAGCTGGTCGCGAAGGTCGAGGACGGCTTCGAGCGATCGTGGACCCCGGCCGTCGTCGGCGCCTTCGAGAGCTTTGTGGACGACCTCTCGAACTGGTACATCCGGAGGTCGCGCCGCCGGTTCTACTCCTATGACGAGGCCGCATTTCGAACCCTCTGGTACGCGCTGGTGCGCGCTCTCATGGTCGTGGCGCCGGTGATGCCGTTCCTGGCCGACCACCTCTGGCGAGAGCTGGTGTCGGAAGCCTGCGAGGACGCCACGCCCGATTCCGTCTTCCTGGCCGGCTGGATCGGGGTTCATCCCGCGCTCCGCGACGACCGGCTGCTGGCCGAAGTCGAGCAGGGCCGTCACGTGGTGGAGCTCGGCCGCCAGGCGCGCGCGGCCGCCAACGCCCGGCTCCGACAGCCGCTGCGGACGCTGCTGGTCCAGGGTGCGGAGAAAGCCGCCGGTCAGGCGGCCGAGATCAAAGAGGAGCTCCGGGTCAAGGACGTCCGGTTCAGCGATATCGATGCCATCCAGGTCGACGTCCAGCCCAACTACAGGACCCTGGGGCCCCGGTTCGGCGCCGCCGTGGGCGGCCTCGCGGCGGCGCTCCGGGAAGGCCGCTTCCAACGGGAGGACGGCGGAAGGATCCGCGTGGGCGACCACGAGCTGGAGCCCGGCGACGTCATCGTGAACTACCGCGCCCCCGACGGTTGGACGCTGGTGCAGGACGGCCACACCATGGTCATGCTGGACACGCGCCTGGACCCCGAACTCCAGTTCGAGGGGAGAATCCTGGAGCTGATCCACCGCGTCAACACCATGCGGAAGAACGCCGGCCTCGAACTGACCGACCGGATCTCGCTCACCATCCCCGCCCTCGACCGCGACCTGCTGCAGGCAGAGGAGTGGATCAGGCGGGAAGTGCTGGCAGTGTCCGTGGAGGCCGCGGGCGACGAGCTACGCCTCGAGAAGGCGCCCACCAAGTAGTCCTCCCCCCACCAACCTCCCCCGCAGTGCGGGGGGAGGACTTATCGGAGGGCGCACCAGGCGGTTGCGCAGTCGGCGGCCAGGGACGCGTTGTTGATCACGAGGCGGAGGTTGACGTCCACCGACCGGCCCCCGGACAGCTCTGCCACCCGGGCCAGAAGGGCCGGTGTGAGCTCCTGTCCGGAAACACCCTGCGTCTCGGCGATCGCCTGTTCCACGATCCCGGCGGCGCCGAGCAGCTCCTCGGGAGGTGGGATCGCGACCACCACGCCGCGGGAGCCCAGGGCCCAGGACGCCGTGAGCACCCGCGCCACGTCCGCGGCTCCGTCCACGCGCGCTGACACCGGCAACCCGCTGTGGGCCGAATAGAAGGCGGGGAACTCGTCCGAGCCGAAACCGAGCACCGGCACCGCCAGCGACTCCAGCCGCTCCACGGTCGCCGGCAGGTCGAGGATCATCTTGGCGCCCGAGCAGAAGACCGCCACCTCCGAGCGGGCCAGTTCGAAGAGGTCGGCCGACTCATCCTCCCCACTACCTCGATGCACGCCTCCGATACCGCCAGTGGCCATGAACCGGATCCCGGCCAGGTGTGCTGCGCGCAGGGTGGCGGCCACCGTGGTCGCGCCATCGGCTCCGCGGGCCACGGCCGCTCCCAGGTCGCGGGAGCTCAGCTTGAGCACCGGCGCGCCCGGCTCGGCAAGCCCCTCGAGCTCCTCCCTTCTGAGCCCCACGCGCAGCCTGCCGCCCAGTACGGCGACGGTTGCGGGGACGGCGCCCCGCTCGCGCACGGCAGCCTCGCAGCGGAGTGCGACCTCCAGGTTCGCGGGCGGCGGCAGGCCGTGGGCGACGATCGAAGTCTCCAGCGCGACCACCGGCACGCCCTCGGCCAGCGCCGAGACGACCTCGTCCGCCACCTCCACCCCGCTCACGGCCGCGCTCCCAGCTGGGACACCGCGCGTCCGGCGACCAGCACCGCCCGCCCCGCCGCCTCCAGCGGCGTGCTGCCCTCCAGGTAGGCGGCACAGAAGGCGGCGGCGAACGCGTCGCCGGCTCCGGTCGCGTCCACCTCCTCCACGGCGGGTGCAGGCACACGGCGGCCCAGGACCAGGCAGCCGCGGCGGCCCAGCTTGACGACCACCACCCTGGCCAGCCGGTCGGCGGGAGCGCTGACCTCGGCCAGCTCCTCCCGGGTGGCGAAGAGCAGGTCCGGACCCAGCGCGATCAGGTCCTCCGCCATGCGCGATCCGCCGTACTCGCGCAGCCCGGCCGCCGAGGAGAGGTCGACGGAGAGCAGGGCGCGATGCCGCCTGACCAGCTCGACCGCCCGGCGCGCAGCCGACGCCAGCGGCTCCCGGAAGAGCGCGTAGGCCGGCACGTGCAGCAGGCGGACGCCCGCCAGCCACGAATCCCGGAGGTCTTCGGTTCGCAGCCCGGTGCTGGCGCCCCTCTGCCTGGCGAAGGTTCGCTCGCCGCCCGGCTCGACCAGGACCACGACCACCCCCGTCGGCTCCTCGGCCTGCACGCCGAACACCTCCACCCCGCCGCGTTCCAGCTCTGCCAGCAGCAGGCGGCCGGCCTGGTCTTCGCCCACTCGCGTGAGCAGGCGGACCGGTTCGCCCAGGCTGGCGGCCCATGCGCAGAAGTTGGCGGCCTGGCCGCCACCCCCCATCCGGATCAGGGCGTCCTGGTCGTCTCCAGTCCGCAGCGGTCCGGCCGGGGCGACGGTCACGTCGAGAACCAGTTCGCCTATCGCGGCTATCAAATCGAGGGAAGAGTAGCCTGCGCCCAGGCGTTGAAGCCCGTGATAATGAAGGACTTCAATATGAAGGAGGACACCCAGAGCCCGCCACGGAGCGGCACCGCTTTCGGATCGTCCAGAACATTCAGCACTCACTTGAGAAGGGGTTGAAGCAATGACGACTGCAACGACCACTCGAGGGCTGCCGCGCGGCCAGCTGATCCTGGCCACAATCGGCGTGATGCTGGCGCTCCTGCTGGCCTCGCTCGACCAGACGATCGTGGGCACCGCGATGCCTCGAATCGTGGCCGAGCTGAACGGGCTCGACTACTACGCGTGGGTCACCACCGCCTACCTGGTCACCTCGACGGTGGTCGTGCCCATCGCAGGTAAGCTCGGCGACCTCTTCGGGCGCAAGCCTTTCCTGCTCATCGGCATGATCGGCTTCGTGGCGGCCTCCGCGCTCTGCGGGCTCTCCCAGAACATGGTCCAGCTGGTGCTCTTTCGGGGCGTCCAGGGCCTCTTCGGGGGCGTGCTCTTCGCCTCCGTCTTCACCGTCCTGGCCGACATCTTCCCCCCTCAGCAGCGAGCACGGATGCAGGGCCTGTTCGGAGGCGTCTTCGGGCTCTCATCGGTGATCGGCCCCACCATCGGCGGCTATCTCACCGACGTCGGCAACTGGCGCTGGGTCTTCTACGTGAACGTGCCGGTCGGCGTACTGGCGGTGGCCGCGGTCGGCGTGGCTCTTCCCTATGTGCGCTCTCGCGCCACCTGGCGCGACATCGACTTCGTCGGTTCGGCGGTGCTCAGCCTGGGTGTGATCCCGCTCCTGATCGCGCTCTCGATCACGCGCGACCACTCCTGGACGTCACCGGAGGTCATGTCACTGCTCGGCATCGCCGCGCTGGCGCTCGTGGCCTTCTTCTTCGTCGAGCGACGCGTCGAGCACCCGATCATCCCCTTCGAGCTGTTCCGAAACAATGTTTTCGCGGTCACCGTGCTGGTCGCCTTCTTCACCGCCTTCGGGATGTTCGGGACCATCATCTTCGTGCCGTTGCTCTACCAGGGCGTGCTGGCCGTCAGCGCGACCAACTCCGGTCAGCTGCTGACGCCGATGATGTTCGGCCTGCTCATCTTCAGCACGATCGCCGGGCAGGTGATGACGCGCATCCGCTACTACCGGTTCATCAGCACCGCGGGCATCCTGCTGCTCATCGGGGGCATGATTCTGCTGGCCCAGGTCGGAATCCACACCAGCTCCTGGGAGGTGGTCCGCGACATCGTCATCGTGGGGGCCGGGCTCGGCATGACGTTCCCAGTCACCTTCGCGGCGGTGCAGAGCGCCCTCCCGCGCGAGGTGATCGGCGTCGCGACCAGCCAGGTCCAGTTCTGGCGCAACCTGGGCGGCACCGTCGGCACGGCGGTCCTCGGCTCTGTGCTGTCGCGGCAGCTGCCGGCCGCCATCCAGGACCACATCCGTGGGCTGCACCTGCCAGCGCAGTTCCGGCTTCCCAGCGGCCTGGGCAGCAGCCCGCAGTCGCTCTTCGACCCGGCTCACATCGCGCAGCTGAAGGCATCTCTTCCGCCGCAGGCGGCACCCATCTTCGACCAGGTCATCACCGCCACCCGGATCGCGCTGGCGGACACGCTGCACACGATCTTCCTGTACGCCGCGGTGATCATGGTCCTGGCGCTGGTGGCGAGCGTCTTCCTGCGGGAAGTGCCCATCTCGCAAGGCACCGGCCCGGGCATGGGTGAGGCGCCGGTTCCCGAGGCGGTGCCCGAGCAGGCGGAGAAGGAGCCGGAACCCGCGAGGGCCTGAGCTGGAAAGGGACGGTACCCGCTCCCCACCCTCCCCGCCAGGGGGAGGGAGCAAAAGGGGAATCAGATCAAAATCCGGCCGTCCTGCATGATCTGGCGGCCGTCTACGTAGACATCGGCGTGGCTTGCCAGCACGTCGACGTGGCTGTCGGCCGACCAGTCGGCGCCTGTTTCCAGGCCATAGGGGTCGCCGAAGGCGACATGTACACCGGGGAACTTCTCGTCCTGCAGGAAGTTGCCGGTGATGCGCGTCAGACCGACGTTGGTGCCGATGGCGAACTCGCCGGCGCGGTTGGCGTTCGGGCCCTGCGCGAGGTAGGCCTCTATCTCGGCCTCTATCTCGGGATGTCCGGGCATGCTCGCGGAAACCACCCGACCATCCTTGACGCGCAGGCGTACCGGCTCTTCGAAGAGGCGGTAGCGGGCGGCGAAATGATCGCCCATCTCCTCGCCGACCAGCATCCCGTCGAGGTTCCAGGGGGCGGTGAAGACCTCACCCTCCGGTAGGTTGCCCCAGCGGCCCTGCTCGTGGTACCTGCCGTCGCTGGGAACCCACCGCCTCTGCCTCGAAAAGGTCGCCGAGAGCTCCGTGCCCAGGCGCGTCACCACGTCGATCCTGTCCGCCTCGCGCACCGCCTCGTAGACCTGGCGCGTGACGCGGTAGACCTCCTCATAGTCGACGGCCATCCCGTCCAGCATCAGCTCCCGGTCGATGCCGATCATGTGGCCGTGCCGCAGCCTCAGGTCGGCGGTGAGAAGCTTCAGCAGCGGCTGCCTGAACGCCAGCTCTCCCGGCAGTCCACCCCCGATGAAAAAGGACGCGGTCGGCCGGAAGGCGATCACCTCCTCGGCCAGGCCGCGAGGGAACTCGCGCGCCGGCCTGGCCACCCAGTCCTCCATGGTCCAGTCGCGCACGTCGGCGCCGGCCTCCCGCGCCTCCCGCTCGACGGCCTCGGCAATGTCCTGCCGCTCGAGGTCCTTTATCACGACCACGCGGTCGCCGTCGTGGATCCCGAGGCAGACCCGGACAGCGTTGCGAGCGCCCGCGGTGTACTCGGTGACCATGCGACAAGCCTAGTCGAGCGCGGCGCACTAAAGCGGCCAGCCGCCGGGAAGGGGCACTCCGCCGCGAATGCGAGGTCGAGGTACACATTTCTGCCCATTCGGATATAAGATGGCGCGTCGGCGCGCGGGGGCTTCCGGTATGCCCATCCGGCCTCCACGAGCCATCGTCATGCCCAAGGAGGGGGCAATGCTGAACTACGTGGACAAGGTGCTGGTCTGCCGGGACTGTAGCCGAGAATTCGTGTTCTCGGCCGGCGAGCAAGAGTTCTATCAGTCGCGGGGGCTGCAGCATGAGCCGCGGCGCTGCCCCGACTGCCGCAACGCCCGGCGACAGCAGGACGGGCCGAGCCGGACGGGGCGTGCGATGCACGACGTGATCTGCAGCAACTGCGGGAAGTTGACGCAGGTCCCCTTCGTTCCGACCGGAAGCCGGCCCGTGTACTGTCAGGACTGCTTCCAGACGGCGCGACGCTGACAGCGGAGCCGTGCGCGGCGCAACGCTGACCTGACCGCTCCGGCGGATAATCCACCCCATGGCGACCGCTGTTTCACTTGCGCACCTCGGATCGCTGATGCGTGGTGTCCGCACGGTCGACCAGGTCGGCGCAGAGGAACGGGCGGCAGCCCTGAGCAAGCGCTCGATCAAGAAATCCTCCAAGCTCTGGGCGCTGGACCTTGCCATCCGCTGCATGGACCTGACCACGCTGGAGGGCGCGGACACGCCAGGAAAGGTCGCCGCCCTCTGCTCCAAGGCGGTCAGACCGCAACCAGCCGACCCGTCGATTCCCGGCGTGGCAGCGGTCTGCGTCTACCCGTCGCTGGTGGCGGGTGCCGTCGGACACCTCAGGGACACGCCGGTCAGGGTCGCCAGCGTGGCGACCGCCTTTCCGTCGGGACAGTCGTTCCTTGACGTCAAGCTGGCCGAGACCAGGGAGGCCGTTGCGTCCGGCGCGCACGAGGTCGACATGGTGATCGACCGCGGAGCCTTCCTCTCCGGCCGCTACCAGCAGGCCTACGACGAGATCGTGGCGGTCAGGGAGGCCTCCGGGAGGGCCCACCTGAAGGTGATCCTGGAGACCGGTGAGCTAGGCAGCTACGACAACGTGCGGCGGGCAAGCATCCTCGCCATGGCGGCCGGTGCGGACTTCGTCAAGACCTCGACCGGCAAGATCCAGCCCGCGGCGACGCTCCCGGTGAGCCTGGTGATGATGGAGTCGATCCGCGACTTCCACCAGGAGACGGGCCGGGCCGTCGGATTCAAGGCGGCCGGAGGAATCCGCACCTCCAAGCTCGCCATCGCCTATCTCGTGCTGCTCTGGGAGACACTGGGTGCTGAATGGATGACCCCGGATCGCTTCCGGCTGGGTGCCTCGAGCCTCCTCAACGACGTGCTCATGCAGATCGTGAAGGAACGCAGCGGCGCCTACCAGTCGGAAGACTACTTCACGAAGGACTGAGCTCCTGATGGCGATCGTCAAGCGTCCGGCCGAAGAGCTGGCCAAACCGCAGCCGTTCGAGTACGCGGCCGCCCCGGAGGCAACCGACCACGTCCGCATCGCGGACACCTACGACCTCTTCATCGGCGGCCGGTTCGTACCTGCCCACTCTAAGAGGCGCTTCCCCACCGTGAACCCGGCGACCGAGGAGGTCATGGCCCACGTCGCCGAGGCCGACGAGGTCGACGTCGACCGGGCGGTGACCGCCGCGAACGACGCCTTCCGCTCCTGGTTGCGCCTGGCGCCGGGCCGGCGCGCCCGCTTCATCTTCCGGCTCTCGCGGCTTATCCAGGAACGGGCTCGCGAGCTGGCGGTGGTCGAGACCATGGACGGCGGCAAGCCCATCAAGGAGTCGCGGGACGTGGACGTGCCGCTCGCCGCGGCGCACTTCTTCTACTACGCCGGCTGGGCCGACAAGCTGGAGTGGGCGGTTCCCAACCGCAAGGTCAGGCCGCTGGGCGTGGCCGGCCAGGTGATTCCCTGGAACTTCCCGCTGCTGATGCTGGCCTGGAAGCTGGCGCCGGCCCTGGCCGCGGGCAACACGGTCGTGCTCAAGCCGGCCGAGACGACCCCGCTCCCCGCACTCCTCTTCGCCGAGATCTGCCAGCAGGCCGAGCTGCCCCCCGGCGTCGTCAACATCGTCACGGGCGCCGGCCAGACCGGCTCGCTGGTGGTCGGCCACCCGGGGGTGCGCAAGGTCGCCTTCACCGGCTCGACCGAGGTCGGCAAGCTGATCCAGCGCCGGCTCGCCGGCACGGGCAAGCGCCTGACCCTGGAGCTGGGCGGCAAGGCCGCCAACGTGGTCTTCGAGGATGCTCCGCTCGACCAGGCGATCGAGGGCATCGTGAACGGGATCTACTTCAACCAGGGCCACGTCTGCTGTGCCGGCTCCCGCCTGCTGGTCCAGGAGTCGATCCTCGAGCCGCTGCTGGAGAAGCTCAAGCTCCGGCTGGGCACGCTGCGCGTCGGCGACCCGCTCGACAAGAACACGGACGTGGGCGCCATCAACTCGAAGCAGCAGCTTGAGAAGATCGAGGGCTTGGTCCGCTCCGGAGTCGAGGAGGGGGCGGAGATCTACCAGCCGCCCTGCGAGCTGCCGGCACGCGGCTACTGGTTCCGGCCGACCATCTTCACCGGGGTCGCCCAGTCGCACCGGATCGCCCGGGAGGAGATATTCGGGCCGGTCCTCTCGGTGCTCACCTTCCGCACGCCCGACGAGGCGGTCGAGAAGGCCAACAACACCCCCTACGGACTGTCGGCCGGGCTCTGGACGGACAAGGGCTCGCGGATCCTCTGGATGGCGGAGCGGATGCGTGCCGGGGTTGTCTGGGCGAACACGTACAACCGCTTCGACCCCACCTCGCCGTTCGGCGGCTACAAGGAGTCCGGATTCGGGCGCGAGGGCGGCCTGCAGGGACTCCTCCCATACCTGGAGATGAGCTGATGGCCGCTTCGAGCGGAGCGCGGCCATGACCGCCGAGCGGCTGGACGTGCGCAAGACCTACAAGCTCTACGTGGGTGGCCAGTTCGTCCGCTCGGAGTCCGGCCGCGCATACAGCGCTGAGGCCTACAACGTGCCTCGGGCGTCCCGGAAGGACGTGCGCGACGCAGTGCGTTCGGCCCGAACCGCCTTCGGAGGCTGGGCGGGGAGGACGGCCATGAACCGCGGCCAGATCCTCTATCGGATCGCAGAGATGCTGGACGGCAGGCGGGCGCAGTTCCTGGACCTGCTGGGCGGCGGGCGGCCGGCGGGCCGGGAGGTGGACGCCGCGGTCGAGACCTGGGTCTGGTACGCCGGGTGGACGGACAAGCTGGCGCAGGTCGCGGGGACCGTGAATCCGGTCGCCGGCCCCTACTTCAACTTCACGATCCCGGAGCCGACCGGGGTGGTCGGCGTGGTGGCCCCGGACGAGCCGGCGCTGCTGGGCCTGGTGCGGCGGCTGGCGCCGGCGCTCTGCGGGGGCAACACGGTCGTCGCGCTGGCATCCGAGCCACGGCCGCTGGCAGCGCTCACGCTCGCCGAGGTGATCGCCACCGGCGACACGCCGGCCGGCGTGGTCAACATCCTGAGCGGGCAGCGGAGAGAGCTGCTGCCCTGGCTGTCGGCGCACATGGACGTCAACGCCATCGACGCGAGCGGGTGTGACGACGGGGAGCTCGCGGCCGTGGAGGAGGCGGCAGCGGGCAACGTGAAGCGGGTGGTCAGAGGCGTGGACTGGGACCTGAGCCCCCAGGCGGTGACCGGGCTCATGGAGTTCAAGACGGTCTGGCACCCGATCGGCGTCTAGGCGAGCTGGTCCAGGCGCTGGAAGGCGCCCGCGACCCGGAGCGGGCGGCGGGGATGCGCGCCTACCTCCGCGGCCAGTTTCCCTGCCTGGGCATCACCTTGCCGCGGCTCCGGGCCATGCTGCGCGAGCTGCCCCAGCCCGGACCCGAGGAGGCGGTGAGCTGGGCCCGCGCCTGCTGGCAGCTTCCCGAGCGCGAGTTCCAGTACGTCGGCCTGTTCAGCCTCCAGTCCGCCGCCCCGCGGCTGCCGCCCAGCTGCCTCTCGGATCTGCGCTGGCTGATCACCACCAAGTCCTGGTGGGACACCGTCGACGCCCTCGCCACCCACGTCGTGGGGAGGCTCGTGCTCGATCATCCCGAGCTGACGTCGAATATGGACGCCTGGGTGCGCGATGCCGACATCTGGCTGGCGAGGACCGCCATCCTGCACCAGGAGCGCTGGAAGTCGAAGACCGACGCTGACCGGCTCTTCCGGTACTGCGAGCTGCGGGCGGCTGACCGCGAGTTCTTCATCCGCAAGGCCATCGGCTGGGCGCTCCGGTCCTACGCCGCAACCGACCCCGGGGCCGTGGAGCGCTTCGTGATCGACCACGAGCAGGCCCTGTCCGGACTGTCGCGGCGCGAGGCCATGAAAGGGGTCCAGCGCCACTTGCGCTAGGCCGTTTGCTGATATATCGTGAAACGATGCAGACCGGCGGCAATCCGGCCAAACTTGGGCGGTTCGAGAAGCCCGCGCTTCTGGTCCTGACCAGCCTGCTCGAAGGGCCGCGCCACGCCCACGCGATCGTGAAGGACGTGGAGTCGGCCTCCGGGGTGCGGCTGGGTCCCGGGACCCTCTACGCCACCCTGACCCGCCTGGAGGCCCGTGGGCTCATCCAGGCCCTGCGCTCCGACGATCCCCGCCTGCCCTACCGCCTGACGGGCGCGGGCGCGGCGCTGATGCAGGCGCGCCTGGAGCGGACCGGCTCGACGGCCGCGATCGGAGTACCCAGGCTGGCTCGCGTGTGAGACGGCTGCTGCGGCTCTACCCGCGCTCCTGGCGACGCCGCTACGGGCGGGAGATGGAAGCACTGGTGGCACAGACTCCGGCGACGCCGCGAGCTGTCCTCGACCTTCTCCGCGGCGCCCTGGACGCTCACCTCCACGGGGAGTGGTGCGGCCGGCCGGCCGCCGGCCGCCGGTCCGGGCGATGGGCGACCTGGACGATCACCTTCGCGGCCGTCTACTTCGGCGCCGGATTCCTGGCCCTGCGAGCCGGTCTGCCCGGCCCGCTCGCGGCGCTGGCCGGGACGGCGTCAACAGTCCTCGTCGGAACCACCGCCTGGTTGCTGAGGCGAGTCCAGCGAAGACGGCGGCCGCCCGGGCAGGGTCCCGACGACCCAGGACAGGGCGCACCGGTGCCGGCACGGCCGCTTCCCGACGCTCCGCCCGCGCTGGCGGCGGCTAGTCGCGGTAGCGGTAGACGATCCGACCGCGAGTGAGGTCGTAAGGAGAGAGCTCGACCCTGATGCGGTCGCCCGGGGTGATCCGGATGAAGTACCGGCGCATCCGGCCGGCCGCGTAGGCGATCAGCTTGTGCCCGTTCTCCAGCTCCACCTCGAACATCGCGTTGGGCAGCGCCTGGGTGACGGCGGCGTCCATGACGACCGCTTCCTCTTTGGTCGGTTCGCCGTTGTTGGTCGTGTCCCTGCGGGACCGCGCCGGCCTGCGCGGGCCGCGGCGCGGAGTGGATGATCTTGCCAATTCGCTAGAAGTCTAACGAAGCGGTTGGTCAGCGCCGCCGGGCGTAGTCGATCCACCCCCTCCCGAACCCTACCCGCAAGGGGGAGGGAATAGACGCTGGCGTCACTGGGGAGGCCGGATTCACTCCGGCCGTCTGAGTGGCTTCTTCCAAACGACTCCCGAACGCCACTATGCGGAAGGGGGCTGGGGGAGAAACCTGTTTCCCCCCCACGTTAGTTCCGGTCCGGAGGCCGCGGTGGCACGTTGCCCAGCTCGCCGAGTGACTCTTGCTTGGCCAGCTCGGAGGCCAGCATCGACTCGGCCAGGCCCGGGTCCGCCGCCTCCAGCAGCTGCTGCCGCTTGGCGGGCTCAGCCTCCAGCAGCGATCCCACGATCCAGACCAGTCTCACGCCGGGATCCCCGCGGAGCTCGGCGGTCAGCTCGTCGGCCAGCTGGAGACCACGAAGCCCGAGGTAGCGCTCGAGCAGGTGGAGCAGCCGCAGCCTCGCTCGGACGGCCGGGTCGTCCGGCAGCGGCTGGACCATGGCGGTCAGGTAGGGACGCGTCCGCTCCAGCCGCCGGACACGAAAGCGGTGGAGGCCCAGCGCCACCACGCGGTAGCCGCCGTCCGGAAGTGCCTCGACGTCCCGCAGCCGGGCGACGGTGCCGACCGCGTGCACGTCGTCACCCAGTCCGGGCCCCACCTCCCGGCCGTGCCGGATCAATACGACTCCGAAGTCGCGGCCCTCTTTGACGAGGAGGCGGTAGCGCTCTTCGAACACGTGCAGAGGCAGCAGGCCGCCCGGGAAGAGCACCGTGTGCAGCGGGAACAGCGGCAGCGGCTCGCCGTCTCCTGGCTCGGGGTCTTGTGGCTCGGGGTCTTGCGACTCGGGACCCTGCCGTCTCACCAACTCTTCTCCTCGCGACAGTCGGGTTGCCGGCGGTCTCCTCAGGCCTTTCGGGGCCGCGCGCTCCTGGAACGGGTGGACGGACGGCTGGCCTCCCAGCGTTCGATCCAGGTTCCGACGACCTCCGGCTCACGGGACCTCCCGGACAGCTCGCGCACGGCGTGCTCGACCCGTCCCGTGAAGGCGCGCGAATCCTCGCCGGGGCCCAGCGACAGTGGTTTGCCGATCCGGACCTCCACCGGCGCGGGCAGCGGAAAGGCACGCCCTTTGGGCATCACCCGGTGCGACCCGCGGATGTGCATGGGCACCACCGGGCTGCGGGTCTGGTTGGCGAGGTGGCCGAGGCCGGGCATGAAGGTCCCCAGGCGCCCGTCGGCGGAGCGGGTCCCCTCCGCGTAGTAGAGGAGGTTCCAGCCCGACTTCAGCAGTTCGCTGGCGCTGTGCAGCACCTCGCGAGCTCCTCCCGTGCGGGAGAACGGAAAGGTGTTCAGCCAGAGGCCCACCGCCCGTCCCAGCCATGGCCGGCGGTACCAGTAGTCCGCCGCCGCCGCCACCACCGTCTTCTCGCGGGCGCCGTCCGGAAGCGCGTAGAGCAGGATCTGGGTGTCGGCGTGGCTGACGTGGTTGGAAGCGAGGATGGCCGGACGGTCCAGCTGGCGCAGCCACTCCCGCCCCTCGACGTGAGGATCGGTCATCAGCCGGGTGAACGGCAGGGAGACGCCGCGCTGGATCAGCCAGCGCAGGCTGCGGACCGGCTCGGCCCGGGCCCAGCCCAGGTTGCTCGGCCGGTCGGAGACTCCGGGCGCCGCCTCCGGCCAGCTGGCCGGCCGGACCCTGCCCCAGGGCCAGCCGCGGCGCACCGTCTCCAGGTCGGACAGGAGCTGGAACCTCATGTGACCTCGGCGAGCAGCACCGGCGGCATCCGGAGGTGGGTCACGCTCGGGTATCGCCCGACCGTCTGCTCGGCCATCTCGAAGGCATCCTCGAGCGTGCTCGAGCACTTGAAGCCGAGGCGATGGACCGCGTCCCGCTCGCCCCCGACGATGATGACGTCGCCCAGGTGCTGCATGGCGTGGGCGGCCCAGTACCAGGCGTAGAAGGGATGCACGCCGTGGTACGCGTAGGACTTCCGGTAGAGCTGCCGGTACCAGGAGTCTTCCGCGAAGCGCTGCTCCCAGCGCTCCTCAACCTCGGCCGGATCCGTGGAGTCGGCCAGGACCTCGTCGTAGAAGTCGATGTAGCTCGGGTGCTGCACCGAGTCGAACTCGTAGCGGCAGGGGTGCGTCAGTATGGCCACCCCTCCCTGCCGCACGACGGGCTTGCCGCGATAGAAGTTGAACATGTAGCCCAGGCCCATGCAGGCGACCAGGACGGGGTTCATGGGCGCGTTGACGTTGTAGGGACAGAGGTAGGGCACGCCCATGGTGACGATGTCGGTCTGCCCTTCGACCTCCACCAGCAGCTGACGGTTCACGTTCTTGAGGGTCTGCTCGTGGACCGCCTCCACCTGGCCCGACTGCACGCTGGTCATCCCGTAGGGCGCGCGCATGGCGTGGAACACGGATCGCTTGAGTGGCGGCGGGGCCAGGTCGGAGAACTGCTTGACGGCCAGGTATGTCGCCTGGTCGGCCGGCGTCCAGTCGAACTCACGCTTCTGCATGAAGCCGACCATCGACGGAAACGGCCGGTTGTTGACCGTTGTCTCGATGTGGAACACCCGCACGTAGTCCTCGATCAGCTGACCCTGCCGGATGCAGGCGTGATGCAGCGCGGAGTCGGATGGGCTCATGTAGGAGCGGGACCCGAGGAGGGTGCGGACGTTGTGGTGGGGCCGGACGCTTCGATAGCTGCCGAGCCCGGTGGCCAGCGACTTGTGGCCGCCGTCCATCGGTACCAGCGTCAGGTTGACGTAGACGACCAGGTCGGACTCGGCGGCGCGGCGGTTCAGCGTGACCTCCTCGCCCTCGGCCGTCCTGCCGACGTAGACGTTGCCTTCGGGGTCCTCGGCGTCGTGGTTGTACAGCCGCTCCGGGAAGAAGGTGGTGAAGACGCGGTCGCCGACGATGTGGCGGAGCTCGTCCTCGTTCATCCTCCGGTGCAGCGAGTTGGCCGCGATCAGGTGGAGGTCCTCCACCCCGGCCTCGGCGGCCATGTCGATGACCTCCTCCAGCACCAGCTGCCGGACGTCCGGCTGCGCCATGGGCGGAAGCGGGAGAGAGAGGTCGTCGAAGGCGATGGTGAGCTTCATGCCGCGGCGGAGCAGCGACTTGAGAGGGTCGTCTTCAAGGGGCCTGCTGAGCGCCCGCCGGATGGCCCGCTCGGGGTGCTGGAGCGGCTCGATGGGGTCAGGGGGGTAGACGATCCGGCTGCCCAGGGGCAGCTTCTCCAGCCGCACGCCCTCCCCGAAGTGGAAGAGGGTCGGAGGAGTGTTGCGGTCGACTTCGACGACGGCTCCAGGGCGGCTCATCAACTTGGGAGGATAAGCGCTGCAGCCTGCGGCCTGCCCGGACCATCCCCACCGCCAGACCCGGGTGCGCGCACCCGGGTCGCCCCGTCTATCGGAGCCCTCGCAGGTCGAAGGCGACTTTGACGGCGCCCAGGCGGCCGGCGCCGACCGCGTAGGCGATCGCCTCCCGGTACCGGCTGAGAGGGAACAGGGGCCCCGTCAGCTCCTCCAGCCGCAGCTCGGGCGCGGCCTCCAGGGCCATCTCGAAGGTCTTCCTGCCCGTGGCCTCGCGGCCGTAGGCGTAGGCGCCCATGACCGTGAGCTCGCGCTGCCAGATCGGCGCCCAGTCGACCTTCTCCTCGCCCGGCATCCCGACCGCGACCAGGCGGCCTCCGGCGCGCGTATAGCGCACCGCGTCGTTCAGGCCGCCGGCCGTGCCCGTGCACTCGAAGGTGAGGTCGGCGCCGCCCAGCAGGACGGGGCGGCCGGTGCCCTCCAGCCTCCTGGCGCCCGTCGTAAAGCGAACCCTCCTGAAGACCTCGTCCGGGCCGACCACCTGATCGGCCCCCAGCCGGCGGGCGAGCTCCCGCTGCACCGGGTGCTTGGCCACGACGATCAGTCGGCGCGGCGGCGTGAGCAGACGCACCGCGGCCACGGTCAGCAGCCCGATGGTGCCCGCGCCCTGGACGACGACCACGTCTTCCCGGCCGGCCGCCGAGCGGAGCGCCGCGTGAAAGCAGCAGGCCAGGGGCTCGATGAGGACGGCCGCCTCGTCCGAGAGGCTCTCCGGCACCTCGTGAAGCTGGCTCTCGTGGGCGATCAGCTCCTCTCCCCAGCCACCGCCCGTCGAGGCGCAGTAGCCGGTCTGGATGCCGACCTCGAGACTGCCCTCGCTGACGTTCTCGCAGAGTCCGGGCCGGCCCTCGGCGCAGCGAGGACAGTGGGGTTCGAGGCCGCGAACCTCGCATCCCAGAGCCGGCTCCACCACGACCCTGGTGCCGTCCTCCAGCTCCCCGACCACCTCGTGCCCGGGCACGAAGGGATAGCTGGTCAGCGAGTCCAGGTACAGCGAAGCGTGCCCGGTGATGGCGGAGGTGTCCGAACCGCAGATCCCGCTCAGGTTGGGCAGGACGCGCTGCCAGCCCGAGCCGGGGAGCCTCGGCTCGTCGACCTCGCCGAGGTGCAGCATCGAGAAGTCGCTGGTGGCCACCGAGGGCCGTCCGCCGCTGGCCCGGACCAGGGCGTAGGCGGGCACCGAGCGGACGTACTGGAGGGCGAGCATGGTCAGCTCCCGACGCCCTCCCGATACTCGGCCGACCGTGGGTCCGGGACCGGCAGGGCCCAGTTGCCGGGGGCCATGCGCCAGCGCTCGACGCGCCAGCCCCGCTGGTCGGCGACCTGGGACAGCCTGGCGTCCGGGTTGACGACGACCGGGGTGGCGACGACCTCCAGCATGGGCAGATCGGAGATGGCGTCGGCGTAGGCGAAGCTCTCGTCCAGCGCCAGATTGTGGCGGCGCGCGTACTCCTCCAGCAGGGTGGCACGCGCCTCTCCGGCCGGCGGCGGGGAGAGCAGGTCACCGGTCAGCTGGCCGTCGCGCTCGATGAGGTGCGCACAGTCGACGTCGACCTCGAGCAGCTCGGCCAGCGGCTCCACCACCAGGTCCAGCGCTCCGGTCAGGAGAAGCACGCGGTGACCGGCCAGCTTGTGCTCCCGGATGCGGCGCATGCCCTCGGGATAGATGCGCCTCAGGGTGACGGCGTTCAGCGCCTCCTGGCCCAACCTCCGCATCTCCTCCACGTCCAGCCCGTCGTACTCGCGGTAGAAGGAGCGCTGGAAGTCGGCGCGGGAACGGCGTTCCAGGTAGAGCCATCGCGGCGCCTTGGAGGCCATGGCGGCCAGGAAGCCCGGCCAGTCGCTGAGCGGCTGGTCCTTCAGCCGCATCCAGAAGAAGTACTCGACGACGTTGGTTTCGACCAGCGTGCCGTCGACGTCGAAGACCGCGAGCACGTTCGGGCGGCCGGCACGCCGGCGCAGGGTGGCGAGGGCGGTGTTGGAGTCCGAGCCGGGCCGGGTGCTGCCGGTCGGGCCAGGTCCCTTCCGGGGCCCGCTGTCCGCCCGCGACATGCGGACCACGGTCGGGAGGTGGACCCGCTGGAAGTAGTCGTGCCAGTCGTAGACGGCCGCGTCGAACGGGAATCGTTCGCGCTCTTCGGGTGGCACCCGTTCCCAGA
>JALYYF010000389.1 GCA_030946725.1 Candidatus Dormiibacterota bacterium | reverse complement strand
CCTCATTGGTGAGCAGTCCGGCGACCGTCACCTCCATGTGCACGTCCACGCCCGCGGTGTGCACGAGCACGTCCTGCAGGCTCCGGATCAGCTCCAACCCGGTCCGGTCGCCGATGTGGGCCAGCCGCGGGTAGGTGTGAGCGCCGAAGGGGCGCTGGTGGATGTAGCCGTCCCCGGTGCGGTCGAACACCGCGCCCCAGCGCTCCAGCTCCAGGACCCGGGCCGGCGCCTCCTTGGCGTGGATCTCCGCCATCCGCCAGTTGTTGATCAGCTTGCCGCCCTTCATGGTGTCGGCGAAGTGCGCCTCCCAGGTGTCCAGCGGTGCCACGTTCGCCAGCGCAGCCGCCATGCCGCCCTCGGCCATCACGGTGTGCGCCTTGCCCAGCAGCGACTTGCAGACCACGGTCACGCGCAGGCCCGACTGGGCCGCGGCTATGGCTCCGCGCATGCCCGCGCCGCCCGCGCCGATGACGAGGACGTCGGTCTCGACCGTCTCCCCGGGGGCTTCGGCCATCAGTTCCAGGGGCCGTTAGGGATGGCGCCGTGGATCAGCAGACGGATGTAGACGTCTGTGGCCCAGACGCTGAGCATGCTCGCCCAGGCCCAGACCTCGTGGTTGACGTTGAGCACCGTCACTCCCTTCCAGAGCCGATAGCGCACCCGGTGGCAGCTGAAGCAGTCGGTGCCGCCGAACAGGTGGCGCAGGGCGTGGCAGCCAAAGGTGTAGCCGCTCAGCAGGACTAGGTTGACGACCAGGATCAGGTTGCCCAGGCCCAGGTGAAGGCCCCCCTGGTAGTAGAAGGCGGCGATGGCGTCGTAGAGCAGGACCACCATCTGGACGATGATCGCGTAGAGCGCGAAGCGGTGGAGGTTGTTGAAGACCCAGAAGCGGGTCTCCCCGCGATACCTCCCGCGGTGCGGCTCAGCCACCGCGCAGGAGCGGGGGTGCCACAGAAAGCCGCGGAAGTAGGCCTTGCGATAGTAGTAGCAGGTGAGACGGAAGGCCAACGGAAAGGGCGCGATCCAGATGCCGGGCGGGATCAGGAAGCCCCCCACCCGGACGTAGATCTCGGGCGAGAAAAAGGGGCTCAGGTAAGGCCCGTAGCGACCGCTGGTCTCGAAGAGACCGACGACCACGCCGTAGACGATGAACGCGGTGAAGACGACCACCACAACCGTCGGGTAGAGCCAGTTCGGTCGCGAACTCTGGGGGTTCCGGACGGCCGGCGCCCCGGCCACCGAGGCAGACGCCGGCCGGCTGAGTGCCATCAGCTATGAGTCTAGTAGTGGCCCGAAACCGGCGTCGCCGGGCCGCTGACCGCAGCTCTAAAGGTCGGCGCTGGCGTCATCCAACAGCTGGGCGAACTTCTGCCTGGCCGCCTCCCGGCGCGTCGGCACGTGCTCCCTCGGCAGCCAGCCGTCGGGCGCCCGGTAGTCCCGCAGGATGTTGCGGGCGACCGACTGGCGGTGCACCTCGTCCGGCCCGTCGTAGAGCCGCGCCGCGCGCGCGTGCCGGTACATCTCCTCGAGCGGCATGTCGCTCGAATAGCCCAGCGACCCGTGCAGCTGGAGCGCCCGGTCGATCACGTCGTGCAGCACCCTGGCGCCGTAGAACTTGATCAGCCCGATCTCCCGCCTTGCCGCCGGCGCGCCCTGCTGGTCGATCACCCAGGCCGCGTGAAGGGTCATCAGGCGAGCCGCCTGCATCTCCGCCGCCGAATCGGCGATCCAGTTCTGCACCGTCTGCTTTTGCGCCAGAGGACCGCCGAAGGCCTCCCGCTGCAGCGCCCGCTCACAGAGCATGTCGAAGGCTCGCCGGGCCTGGCCCAGCCAGCGCATGCAGTGGTGGATCCGGCCGGGGCCGAGCCTGAGCTGCGCGATCTGGAAGCCCTGGCCGACCTTGCCGATGATGTTCTCCTCGGGGATCTCGACGTCCTTGTAGAGGATCTCCGAGTGGCCGTACCCGAAACGCTCGTGCTCCCCGGCCATGGTCGGGATGTTGCGCAGCCGCCTGACGCCGGGCGTGTCGGTGGGGACGAGGAACATCGAGGCGCGCTCGTAGGGC
>JALYYF010000369.1 GCA_030946725.1 Candidatus Dormiibacterota bacterium | reverse complement strand
CAGCTTGAAGCTGGCGCGTCGCTCGACGATGACAACGTCGGTCCCCGCCAATGTCAGCTCTGCCGCCAGCATCATCCCCGTCGGACCGCCTCCGGCGATCACCACCGCATGCTCGGCGCCGCTGGAATCGGTGCTCATGTGCTAACCCCTGACTACAGGCGGCGGCTGGGGTCGAGGAGGTGGAACAGCATGCCCGAGGGGGGCTTGGGGTAGAAGTAGGTCGTCTTCTGGGGCAGCGTCCGACCTTCGCGGGCCACCTTGAGGATCGCCGCCAGCTCCGGCTTGTCCAGGAAGAAGGCGGCCACCCCCGCCCCGCTGTCAACCCAGCGCACCGCCTCCTCGGGGTCGCGGGTGTAGGCCAGGTAGTCCTCGGGCGCACGCTTGCCGAGAACGTTGTCGATGACCTGCCGGTGCAGCTCGAGCACGGACACCTCGCCCTCCAGCGGCAGCACCTGGAACTCCCCGCCACGGTACGTCCCGGCGGCGACCCGTCCGCTCAGGGCTCCCAGCAGCTCGGGCAGCGACCCCACCGGCTCTCCACCTATCACCGACACCCCCGCCTTCAGCAGCCGGTGCGTGGGCAGGACGACCAGCCCAGGGTCGGAGACGTCGGTCAGCAGTGCGAGGGTGAATCGCGACGCCGCGTCGGCGCCCCCGCCGGCCTCCTGCGAGTAGGCGAGCGTGGTCTCGTAGCGGTGGTGCCCGTCTGCGATCAGAACGGGGCGTTCGCCGAGTGCTCGACGGACCGATGAGGTCCAGTCGCCGTCCGGCAGCGCGCGAATCGTGTGGCGCTCGGGACCGAACTCGAAGGCCAGCTCCTCGCCGTCCGGCGCCCCCTGCAGCAGCGGGAGCAGCTCCTCGGCCAGGAACCAGAGCGGCTCCAGGCTGGCGCCGGTCGCGCGCATCAGGGCCAGCCGGTCCTCGCGGGGGCCGCGGTGCGTCCGCTCGTGGGGCAGCACCGCGCGGTCCTCGTACGGCTGCAGCCGCAGAGCGGCCATCAGGTCGGTCCGTGTCCGCCCGTCGAACTCGGTCCGGTGCACGTACATCCGGGGGCCGCTCTCCTCGCGCAGAACGCCGGAGGCGATCCACTCGCGCAGCAGGCGGCCGGCGCCCTCGTAGTCGTGTCCCGGCCGGCTCAGGTGGACGACGTTGTGGGGCGAGCGGGCGCGGTACTGCGCCACCTGCTCGTCGGAGAGTACGTCGTAGGGCGGCGCCAACACGGGCTCCAGCGGCTCCGCGTAGCGGAGGCCCGGCAGCGGCCGGACGTCAGCCATGCGCGGCGTCGTGCGGCGGGCTCAGCTCGACGTAGTGGAGGTCGGAGATGCCCGAGACCTGGCCGAGCCGGGCCAGAACGCCCTCGCTCACCGGCTCGTCGACGGTGACAAACATCATGGCCCGCTGACGCGGCGCGTCGCGGCCCACCTGCATGGATGCGATGTTCACGTCCGCCTCTCCCAGGATGGTCCCGATGTGGCCGATCACGCCGGGCCGGTCCTCATGTTGGGAGATCAGGAAGCGACCCTCCGGCACCAAGTCGACGCGGAAGTCGCCGACCCGGGTGACGCGCGGCTCGCCGAGCAGGATGGTCCCCGCCAGCTCGGAGCCGTCGGCTCGCAGGAGCAGGCCGTTCGGGTAGCCCTCGCGCTGCCGGGGCGTCCGCCGCTCGACAAGCTTGAGCCCGCGACCGGCCGCCGCCAGGCGGGCGTTGACCGCGTTGATGCGGTCCTCGGTGAAGGGCTGCAGCAGGCCCTTGATGGCGGCGGCCGTTACCAGCGAGACGTCCCGCTCGGCCAGCTCGCCCTGGTAGTCGATCTCCAGCTGGGACACCCGTCCTCCGTGGAGCTGGACATGCAGCGAGGCCAGCCGCTCGGCCAGCGTCGCGAAGGGCCGCAGGAAGGCCAGTTCCTCCGGCGGCAGGGCCGGTGCGTTGACGGCGTAGCGCGGCAGCTCGCCGCGCAGCACGGCCAGGACCTCCTCCGCCACGTCCTCGGCAACCGACGCCTGCGCCTCGACGGTGGAGGCCGCGATGTGGGGCGTGGCGATGAAGTTGGGGAGCTGTAGCAGCGGGCTCTCGCCGACCGGCTCCTGGACGAAGACGTCCGAGGCAGCGCCGGCCAGGCGCCCCTCGACCAGCGCGGCGTAGAGCGCGGCCTCGTCCACGATGCCGCCCCGTGCCGCGTTGATGAGCCGGGCTCCGGGCTTCAGCAGTCCCAGGATGCCGGCGTCGATCAGGTTGCGGGTCCGCTCCACCAGAGGGGCGTGGATGGTGATGAAATCCGACCGGCGGAAGAGGTCCTCCAGGGAGACCAGCGCGACGTTGAACTGCTCCGCCCGCTCCCGAGGCACGGCGGGGTCGTGGGCGATCACCTCCATCTCCAGCCCCTGCGCGCGCTTGGCCACCTCGGAGCCGATGTTGCCCAGGCCCACCACGCCCAGCGTCTTGCCGCGCACCTCGGCGCCGACGTACTTCGAGCGCTGCCACTCCCCGCGCTTCACCGAGGCGTCCGCCTGGGGGATGTTGCGCGCCAGCGCCAGCAGCAGCGCGATGGCGTGCTCGGCGGCCGCGATGATGTTGCCGCGGGGTGCGTTCACCACCAGCACGCCGAGGCGGGTGGCCGCCGGCACGTCGATGTTGTCGACGCCGACGCCGGCGCGACCCACCACGCGGAGCCGGCGCCCGGCCTCCAGGACGCGCTCGGTGACCTTGGTCTCCGAGCGGACGACAAGAGCGTCGAAGTCGCCTATCGCGGCCACGAGCTCTGCCTCCGGCAGCTTCGTGCGAACCTCGACGGCAGCGTCGGCGCGCAGGCGCTGCAAGCCGTCCTCCGCCAGAGGGTCGGCGACCAGGATCCTGTTGGCTTCGGGCACGGGGCTAGTGTCCGCGAAGGCCTAGACGGCGGCGGTGGCCGTGGCCTCCTCGGCCAGGAAGGCTGAGGCCGCCGCCATCGCCCGGCCGTCCGCCGGCGCGATGTCCAGCTCTTCGAGCGCGCGCTCCATGGCCCAGAGCACCTGCACCACGTCGCCGTCGCTGACCGCGCCCAGGTGGCCGACCCGGAGCAGCTTGCCGGTCATCTTGCCCTGGCCGCCCGCGATCACCACCCCGTAC
>JALYYF010000337.1 GCA_030946725.1 Candidatus Dormiibacterota bacterium | reverse complement strand
GCCGCGCTGGCGACGATGTCGGGCGGCTGTCGGTGGGATCGCCCTCGAGAAGGGCGTTTTTCGCGCTATTGGTGCGCGGGAGGAAGGCATGGCATTGGGCTGGCTCTTGGTCGTGCGATTTGCTGTGCACGCTCCTGCCGCGGCCCTCGCCGCCCTCCTGGTGCTCGCCGCTTCCAGCCCGCTGGAGGCGCTGGCGGCGGCCCCCTCCAGCAGCCCCAGCCCGAGCCCGGGAGCCGGCCAGGGCAAGCAGGTGCCGGCCGGCGCAGAGCCGGCTCAGGAGATCACTCTGGAATCTTTGGGCGTCGGCCCTCAGGTGGTCCAGGGCGGCTCCGGATCGGTCGAGGTCCTCCTGCCCCCACCGGCGGGATCCCTGGCGGCGGCCGGCAGCTTCGTGCGGATCTTCTTCGGGCACAGTCCCCTGCTGGACGCCGCCGCATCGAGCCTTACGGTGGCGCTCAACGGCCAGCCGCTCACCTCGGTCCGGCTCGACGGCTCCAACGCCGACGGCTCCGTATTCGAGACGCGCGGCCTGGGCTCAGCGCTCCACGCCGACCGGCCCAACCTGCTCCAGGCCCGGTTCGAGCTGAAGCTGGCCGGCGGCCCGGCGACCGGCGACTCGGCGGCCTACGCTCGACTGGACCCCCAGACGCTCCTGCACTATCAGCTCTATGGGCCGCCGGGAAGCCGGCCGCCGCCTCGCCTGGAGAGCTATCCCTTCCCCTTCGCCTCCCGGGCCGGTGACAGCGGGGTCGGCTTCGTCCTCCCCCGACCCGCCGCCGGGGCGGACCTACGGGCGGCCCTACAGCTCGCGACCGATCTGGGAAGGCGAGCGCTCGTGCAGCCACCGCAGCCGGAGGTCGTAACGGACGGGTCGGCGGAGTGGCTCCGCTCGGCCGCGAAGCCGGCCCTGCTGGTGGGCACGATCGGCAGGCTGCCGCTGGCTGAGAGGGTGCTGCAGGCGGCCGGCTTCAGCGGGTCGGCAAGGGGCTGGTTCACGGCGGACGGCCAGCAGCTGGAGCCGGGCGATGGAGTGCTGGCCGCCGTGACCTCGCCTTTCGATGGCCAGAGCCCATTGCTGCTGGTTACAGGCTTCAGCGACGAGGGGCTGGCACGAGCGGCCGCGGCGCTGACCGGCGCAGCCGGCCCTCTGCCCGCCGGCAGCTATGCCGTCGTCCGCGCAGGCAGCGCGGGGAAGCCGCCCCCCGCGGCCGGGTCCTGGCCGCGCCCAGGCGCGGCGCTCCCGCTGGACGACCTGGCGTCCGATGGCAGGACCGCCCCCATGAGCGGTTCGCGGTTCCTCGTCCTCCCGTTCGCGGCGCCGGCTGTGGATGGCGGCCGCTTGGGCTCGGTGGAGATCAGGACTCGGGGAGCTTCGCCTGCCCTCCAGCTCAACGGCCAGCCGCTGCCCGGCGCCACACCCCGCGCCGCGGGCGAGGGCACGACCACGCTGCGCGAGTCGTTCAGCGGATCGCTCCTGCACCCCGGGCTGAACGCCCTGAGCCTGCGCTTCCCGGCCCCCGACGGTTCCGCCGTTAGCGTGCTGGGCGGCTCCCTTAGGCTGCCGCCCGCTGCCCCGCCCGCGGCGGCGCTGGAGATGCTTCCGGAACCGATCCTCTCCGACCCGGGCGGACTGTTGGTGTCCCTGGCCAGGCTCGACGACGGAGTGCTGGGCGCCGCGCTCCGGACGCTCTCAGCTCTCGGCAATCGTGGGGGATCGGTGCAGGCGCTGCGGGTCATCGAAGCTTCCACCTTCGACACCCGGAGCCTGGGCCGGTCGAGCCTGATCGCTGTCGGCGGCAGCGGCGGCAACCAGCTGCTGGAACGCCTCCGACACCAGCTGCCCGCCGCGCGCGAGGGCGGCTGGTCGGGCGACGGCGGGGGGCTCGTGGCGATGCAGCCGCTGCCCGGACAGCCCGCGAGTTCTCGGGAGCTTCACTTCCAGCTCTGGATCGATGGCTCCAGCCCGCTGCTGCTGCAGGCCGCCGCTGCCGCGCTCTACCGGCACCCGCTGCCGGGCAACGCCATCAGGCTGGACGCCGCCGGCCGACTCCAGGCGACGCCTGTCCCCTGGACCGCGCCCAAGCCCGCCGCCCAGGCCCCGCAGGCGCTGCTCCGGCTGCTACTGGCCGCCATCGGGATGGTGGCTGTGGGGGCCATCCTGCTCGGTCTCGGCCTGCAGGTGCGCAAGCCACTGGAGCCGGCCTGGTGAGGGTCCTGGACGGCACCCTGCCCGTTGCGGAGAACCAGCGCTGGCTGGCGGCCCTCGAGCCGGCCCGGACGCGCGTCATGCTCCTGGTGGCGCTGGCAGCTGCGGCGGCCGCCCTCTCGGTCCGCGTCTATCCGGCCGCGCTGGCCGCGCTCTTCTGCCTGCTGCTGGGCGCCGCCTGCACGCTTCCCCTTCGCATCCCCGCGCCCCAGGCAATGGCGGCGGGTGTTGCTGCCGCGATCACCCTGGGCCTGGGTCGGCTGGTCGCAAGCGGGCTGGCGCTGGATCCCGCCACGGGCGCCGGCGCGGGCTGGACCGCGACGGCAGCCGGAGCCCTCCTCCTGCTGGCCTGCTCTCTGGTCGCGCTGTGGGCCTCGCGCGCCCTCGCGCGCCCCCTGCCTTCGTGGGCCGGGCGACGGGCCCAGAACCCGACCGGTGGCGAGTCGGCGATCCTGCACAGGGAGGCCGGCCGGGAGCGCCTGGAATGGGAGCTGGCTCGAGCCGCCGACTATCGACGGCCACTGGCCCTGTGCCTGCTCGGCCTGGACCGCAACCCCCGGGAACAAGAGTCCACTGAGGGCCCCTCCGATGTGGAGGGCAGGATGGGGC
>JALYYF010000306.1 GCA_030946725.1 Candidatus Dormiibacterota bacterium | reverse complement strand
TTGACGATGACCAGCGACGGCCCCAGCGCCAGCAGCTCAGCCGCGGCGGCTTCGGGGTCGCGGCTGCCCGTCGCCATCTCAACCTCGTCCAGGTTGCCGACCACCACGCTCGCCAGCGCGACCGCCTCACGTGCCCACCTCCGCGCCTCCGCCGCCTCCGCCCAGAGGCTCGGCCGGTAGTCCAGGTCGTGCACCGTGAACGGGCCGGTCCTGGAGCGCATCGCCTCCAGGGTGGTCGTACGCGACGGTTCGGCGGAGAGTCCGGTGCCGGTCGTCCAGAAAAGTGGAACCGAGGCGACGGCCGCCCGGTCGAAGTCGTCGCGCCCGAGGTTGAGGTCCGGGGCCTTCGGCTCTCGATAGAAGAGCAGGGGGAAGTGGTCGGGAGGGTGCACCTCGCAGAAGACGACCGGCGTGCGCAGCACCGGGTCGGTGCCCACCCACCCGGCGTAGACGCCGAAACCCTCCAGCGCCTGCCGGACGTAGGGCCCGAAGCCGTCGGCCCCGACCTTCGTGATGGTCGCCGATCGGCGGCCCAGGCGCGCGGCGGCCACGGCCACGTTGGTGGAGCTGCCTCCCAGCGACTTGGCGAAGCTGCGCACCTCGGCCAGGGTGACCCCGATCTGTTCCGGGTAGAGGTCGACGCTGACCCGGCCCATGGTGACGACCTCCAGGCCGCCGGGAGGGGCCGGCGGGCTGCTACCGCTCACCAGCGCGTCACCACCACCTTCTTGCGCGTGTAGAAGTCCATCCCGTCGGTGCCGTGCACGTGCAGGTCGCCATAGAACGAGCCCTTCCAGCCGGAGAAGGGGAAGAAGGCGAAGGGCTGGGCGATGGGCACGTTGACGCCGACCATTCCGGCTTCGACGCGCTCGCGGAACTCGCGGGCGGCGCGCCCGGAGCTGGTGAAGATCACCGCCATGTTGCCCAGCGCCATCCGGTTGGCCTGCTCGATCGCCTCCTCCAGGCTGGCGGCGTGGGCGACCGAGAGCACCGGTCCGAAGATCTCCTCCCGGCCCACCGCCATCCGGTCGGAGACGCCGTCCAGCACCGTGGGACCGAAGAAGAAGCCTGGCCGCTCCATCTCGCCGCGGCCATCGACCAGGAGCCGCGCGCCCTCGCTCACGCCCCGCTCAACGTATCCCGCCACCTTCTTGCGGTGGTCGTCGCGGATCAGCGGGCCCACCTGCACGCCCGGCTGGTCGCCCGGCCCCACCACCATCTTCCCGGCCGCCTCGATCAGGGGACCGAGCAGCGTGTCTGAGGCTCCCCCCACAGCCACCGCCACGCTTCCGGCCAGGCAGCGCTCGCCCGCGTTGCCGAAAGCCGAGTTGAGGACGGCCGGCACGGCCTGCGCGAGGTCGGCGTCAGGCATGACGACGATGTGGTTCTTGGCTCCGCCCAGCGCCTGGACGCGCTTGCCATGTGCGGCCGCGGTCTCGTACACGTGGCGGGCCACCGGCTCGGAGCCCACGAAGGAGATGGCGCGCACCTCGGGGTGGGTCAGCAGCCCGTCGACCGCTTCGCGCGCGCCGTGGACCAGGTTGAGCACGCCTTCGGGAAAGCCCGCCTCCCCGAAGAGCTCGGCCAGGCGGACGCCGCCCAGGGGCGTCCGCTCCGAGGGCTTGAGCACGAAGGTGTTCCCCGCCACGACCGCCAGCGGGAACATCCAGAGCGGGATCATGACCGGGAAGTTGAAGGGCGGGATGCCGGCGCAGACGCCGACCGGGTAGCGGTAGAGGTCCTGGTCGACGCCGCCGGACACCTCGCGCAGGGTCCGGCCCTGGAGCAGGGTGGGCGCCCCGCAGGCGAAGTCCACCACCTCGATCCCACGCCGCACCTCGCCGCGAGCCTCCTCCAGCGTCTTGCCGTGGTGGCGGGTGACGATCGCGGCCAGGTCCTCGAAGTGCTCTTCGAGGACCGCCTTGAAGCGGAACATGAGCCGGACGCGCTCCATGACAGGCGTCCGCGACCAGCTCTCGAAGGCGGCGCGTGCCGCGCGCACGGCGGCGTCCACCTCGGCCGGCCCCGAGAGCGGGACGCGTTCGATCTCCTCACCGGTGGCCGGGTTGAAGATCGGCAGCGACTCGGCGTTCTCCGGGCGCCGCCAGTCGGCCCCCACCAGGTTGGCGATCATCGATAGAGAACCTCCCTTGAACCCTTTCCTTCAGCCTCGCATGAGCCGCTATTCTCTGGCCGGCCCTCCGGCCGCGAGCTCGGCGCCGGCCCCGGGGCCGCTGTCGGGGGAGATCGGCTCCTGCTTGGCCCGCTCCAGCTCGTGGCTGAGCTCGGTCAGCTCCCGGCCGCCGGCCATCATCGAGACCAGCTCCTCGAGCGAGATCTCGTCGCCTTCAGGTGCCCCGGCGAAGGGAACCGTCTGGGCTTCCTTCTTGACGTAGGTGCCCATGCTCCTTCCCCGGTTCAGGACCGTGAACCGGTCGCCGACCAGCCAGGCGTGGTGGGGGTTGTGCGTGATGAAGATCACCCCGCAGCCTCGCTGCTTGGCCTGGACCACGTACTTGAGGACCACACCCGCCTGCTTGACCCCGAGCGCCGAGGTGGGCTCGTCCAGGATCAGGACCTTGGCCCCGAAGTAGACCGCGCGCGCGATCGCGACCGACTGGCGCTCGCCGCCGGACATGGTGCCCACCGGCTGCGAGGTGTCCCGCACGGCGATGCCCATGGCGCCCAGCTCCTTGCGAACGATGCGGTCGGCGCGCCTCATGTCGAAGCGGCGTATGGGCCAGAAGCCGCGGGTGGGCTCCGAGCCCAGGAAGAAGTTCCTGGAAATGGAAAGCAGCGGAATCATGGCCAGGTCCTGGTAGACCGTCGCTATCCCGTGGGAGAGCGCGTCCCGTGGTGAGGCGAAGGAGACGGGCCGGCCATCCACGTTGTACGCCCCGCCGTCCGGCCGGTAGACGCCGGCCAGCATCTTGATCAGCGTCGACTTGCCGGCGCCGTTGTCACCCAGCAGGCACATGACCTCCGACGCGTAGACCTTAAGGGAGACGTCCTGGATGGCCGCCACGTTGCCGAAGGACTTAGTCAGGTGCTCCACCTCGAGCAGCGGAGTGCGCGTCTCGACGGGCTCGGCGGCGACGGCGGCGGTCATTTCCGCCCTCCCACACGCTGGCGGATGAAGTTGTTGAGCAGCACGGCCACAATCAGCATCGCGCCGAGGAAGGCTTTGTACCAGTCCGAGTCGAACCCCGCGAAGACGATGCCCTGCTGCACCATTCCGAAGATGAGGGCTCCGATCGCGGGCCCGATCGCCGACCCGTAGCCGCCGGTGAGCAGCGTGCCCCCGATCACGGCGGCGATGATGGCCTCGAACTCTCGGCCGGTCCCGCGAAGGACGTCCGAGTTGGCGAAGGAGACGGCTTCGATGGTGGCCACCAGCCAGGCCGAGAGCGCGGTCGACATGAAGAGGGTGATCTTCACCCGGGTGACCGGCACTCCGAGGTTGCGGGCCGCCTCCGCCTGTCCTCCGCTTCCGTAGATCCAGTTGCCGAAGCGCGTGCGGAGCAGCACCCAGGTGGCCAGGACGGTGATCGCGATCCACCAGACGATCGAGATGTTGAAGCGGCCGATGCTGCTCCCGAAGAGCACGTGCGCCGAGCCGTAGTCGGGGACCAGGTTGAGCTTGCCCAGCGTCGTCTGGCCGGTCAGGAACCTGGTCATGCCGATGGTGACGCCGGCCAGGATGAAGAAGGTGCCCAGCGTCACGATGAAGGAGGGCAGCCTGGTCTTCACGACCACCAGCCCGTTCAGGAACCCGACCACCAGGGCGAAGATGGCGGCCACGACGATCCCGAACCAGATCGGGAAGCCGAACCCGTCAGGCGAGGCGAGGATGGCGATGATCATGCCGGTGGCGCCGATCATGGTGCCGATCGAGAGGTCGAACTCCCCGGCGATCATCAGGAGTGAGACCGGGACGGCCAGGATGCCGAGCTCGGCGGCCACCTCGAGGTAGGCGGCCGTTCCCCGGACGGAGAGGAAGCCGGAGCCTCCGGCCACGATCGCGAAGAAGAGCCAGACGGCGACCGCGCCCGCGACCGCGCCGAGCTCCGGGCGGGAGAGGACCTTGCTGAGCAGGCTGGTCTGGCGGAGTCGCTCGTCCGCCGCAACCCCGGACGCCATCGGCGCCCGAGGAGCCGCAGTCCCTTCACTCATCGGTAGTCATCTCCCTTGACCGGACCCCCTCCCCCCCAATTGTGTCCCTCCCCCTTGCGGGGAGGGTAGGGAGGGGGTCGCCGTGGCTATCGGATACCTCGCTTTGTCAAATCGATGACCTTGGCGGCGGTGTCCTTCTTGACCAGGGCCGGGCCTGTCAGCACGGGCTGGCCGCCGCCCGGCATCAGCAGGAAGAGCTTGTAAAGGGTCAGGAAGACGATCGGCAGGTAGCCCTGCAGGTACTGCTGCTGGTCGATCGCGAAGAGCATGTTGCCCTGGTCGATGTTCGTCAGCACGTCGGCCGAGAGGTCGAAGGTCGCCAGCTTGATCTTGCCCAGCTTGCCGCCATCCTGGAGCGCCTTGATGGTCGGGCCGGCACCGGTTGGCCCCAGCGTGAGGATGCCGTCGTAGTTCTTGCTAAGCGCGGCGGACACCTTCTGCTGCGTGTCGGTCGGGTTCTTCAGGTCGACGACGAGCGTGGTCGAGGTGCCGCCCGACTTGCCCAGGCCCGCCTGGAAGCCCCTGGCCCGCGCCTCGAGGCCCGCGTTGCCCTGCTCCTGGTTGACTACCAGGCCGTTGCGGACCCCGGCGGCCCCCATCTGCTCGCCACCGGTGATGCCGGCCAGCTCCTCGGTCTGGCCGATGTGGGTAAGGATTCCCAGCTGCTTGTAGACGTCCGAGCCGGAGTTGATCGAAACCACTGGGATGCCCGCCGAGACCGCCGCCGTGATCGACTTGCTGAGAGCACTGGCATCCGGGATCGACACGATCAGGCCGTCCGGCTTCTTCGCCACCTGCGCGTCGATCAGCTGGCTCATGGCGACCATATCGAAGGTCGGGGGCGCGTCATAGGTGACGCTGACGCCCATGTCCTTGCCGGCCTGAGTGACGCCGTTCTTCACCACCGACCAGAAGGGGTCCGACCCCTGGCCATGGGTGACCACCGCCAGCTTGACACTTCGAGTCTGGCCGCCGCCTCCCGAAACCGCGCCGCCCTGCGGGCTGGAGCAGGCCTCGAGGAAGGCGGCCAGGCCCGGGATGGCGGCAAGACCGCCCCCCCCCATGGCCGACTTCTTGAGAATGTCGCGTCGCGTCAGGTCCATATTCGTATTCCCCTCTCAAGTACATCGAGTCGCCGCCCGGCGCACCGGGCGATCCAGGAGATTCTGGAGCCAGCTGAGGCTCTCGCGCACCGCGAGCATCGGTCCCTCGCAAGGTCCAGGCTCGGCGGACAGCATGACGTCTTGCTCCAGGACGTACCAGCCCGGGAAGGCCGCGGCCTCCAGGCGCCGGACGACCTCGGCGACGTCGACCGAGCCGCTGCCCAGCGGTCTATAGAGGCCCTCCGCCACCGCCGCCCCGTAGGCGACGCCGCCGGTTCTCACCTGTTCCGCCAGCCGCGCGTCCACGTCCTTCAGGTGAACGTGACGGATGCGCCCCGCAGCGGCTTCAACGACCGTCAGAGGATCGACGCCCGCCACGGCCAGGTGCCCGGTGTCCAGACAGAGGTCCGCGTCGGTGAGCTGCAGCAGACTGCTCACGTCCTCCCCACCTTCGACCAGCGTGCCGACGTGTGGATGAAAGGCCAGTGCCAGCCCTTCAGCCTCCGCCACCTCGCGCGCCGCCGCCACTCCGCTCGCGAGCCGGCGCCACTCGGCCGGGCCCGGGCGCTGCCGATGGTCATAGCCGGCCCCACCGCCGGCGGCCGCCAGCACCAGCACCTCGGCGCCGGCCCCGGCCAGACCCCGGGCGGCGCCGGCCAGCGTCTCCAGCCAGGCCCGGCCATCCACCAGATGGAGCTCCACAGCCAGGAACCCGGCCACCAGGCGGAGGTCAGAGGCGGCGAGACGGGCCTGGAGCGCCTGCCCGTCGAGCGGTAGGAAGCCCGGCGGTCCCAGCTCCGTCGCCTCCAGGCCGAGAGCTCGTATCTCATGCAACACGCGGTCGGCGGGCATCTGCCATCCCCAGCCGGGGACCTCGCAGACGCCCCAGCTGATGGGCGCACCCGCCACCCGGCTCGCACTGAGCGGCTGCCGTGTCACCCGATCTCCTCCACCCTGACCGGGCGGTGCTCGGCCTGCGACCGCGCGGCGGCAAGGGCCACCTGCAGGGCGCGGCGTGCGTCCGCGCCGCCGCAGGCACTGACGCCACCGTCCACGGCAGCTCGCAGGAAGGTGTCGAGCTCGGCAACGTAAGCCGGCCCGAAGCGATCCAGGAAGTCACGCCAGGCCGGCCCGGCCGCGGCAGCGGCGCCCGGCTCCAGCGAATGCAGCGGCGTTCGCTCACCCAGGCCGACGGCCACGCTGTCGGCGGACCCGAACAGCTCCATGCGCACATCGTGGCCCAGAGGATCCAGCCGGCTGCTCGTCACCACACCCAGGGCGCCGCCCTGGAAGCGGAGCAGCGCGGCCCCCGCGTCGACGTCGTGGTTGCGAGCGAAGACGGCGTCGTGGGCCACTCCGTCCGCGTAGACCTCGACCACCTCCTGGCCGAGCACCCAGGGCAGGACGTCGAAGTCGTGGATCAGCATGTCGCGCCAGAGGCCGCCCGACCCGGCCAGGTAGTCCTCGGGCGGCGGCAGGGGGTCGTGGGCCGCGCCGCGGACCAGGTAGAGCTCACCGAGCCGGCCCGAGCGGACGGCGGCCCGAGCCGCCCGGTAGCCGGCGTCGAAGCGACGCTGGAACCCGACCTGGAAGAGGATCCCCGATCGCTCGACGTGGCTCAGGGCCTGGTCGGTGGCGTCGAGGTCGAGCGCGATCGGCTTCTCGCAGAAGCACGGTATGCAGGCGGCGGCGGCGAGCTGGATCAGCGGCGCGTGCGCCGGGGTGGCCGCGGCGATGACGAGCGCCTGGACGCCGTCCTCCAGCATCGACTCCGGCGACTCGGCCTCGGTCGCGCTGTGTGCGGCGGCCAGCCTGGCGGCCCGCTCTCGATCTGGATCGGTCAGCGACAGCCGGCCGACCAGTGGGTGGCCGGCCAGGGTCCCGGCGTGAAACGTCCCGATCCGACCGGCACCGACGAGGCCGACGTGCAGCCCCACTCGCTCGCTGCTCCTTTCCTTTTCCCGATTCTCCGGGAACGCTCCCAGTGATTCTGTGGGAACGTTCCCAATTCGGGCAGTATAATTCTCTCGAGCCGCGTGTCAAGCGCCGATGCCGCCGCCGGACACACCTCTGCGCCCCATCGGTCGACGCCCGCCCAGGGCCGATCGTCGAGCGCCGACGCCGGTCGGCCCCCGACCATCATCGACGTCGCCCAGCGGGCGGGGGTCTCCAAGTCCGTCGTCTCCCGCGTGCTGACGGGCGCCGATACGGTCAGCCAGGGCGCCCGCGCCGCCGTGCTGGCCGCGGCGGAGGAGCTTGGCTACCGCCCGAACGCGGTCGCGCGCAGCCTGGCGCGCCGCCGCTCGTCCCACGTCGGCGTGATGGTCTCCGACCTCCACAACCTCTTCTTCGCCGAGATCCTGGACGGCATCTCGGCCGTCGCGGCGGAGGCCGGCTACCGGATGCTGATCGCGACCGGCAACCGCGCCCCCCAGGCCGAGGCGGAGGCGCTGGCCTCACTGCTCGAGCTGCGCTCGGACGGCGTCATCCTGCTCGGCCCCAGGCTGGACGCGACCACGCTCGGTCGAGCGAGCCGTGAGTTTCCACTGGCCCTCGTCGGCAGTGTCCACCGGCTGCCGGGCGTGGACTCGGTCGCGAATGACGACCTGCTGGGCGCAAGGCTGGCGGTGGAGCACCTGGCAGCGCTTGGCCACCGCCGCATCGCGCACGTCGACGGCGGCGACGGCGCCGGCTCGGCGGAGCGCCGCGCCGGATACGAGACGGCCATGCGGCAGCTGGGCCTGGAGGGAGACGTGCGCGTGGCGGCGGGCGACTTCACCGAGGAGGGCGGGTACGAGGGCGCAGCCCGGCTGCTGCGAGCGGGCCGGCGGCCGACCGCCATCTTCGCCGGCAACGACATGGCGGCCATCGGCGTCCTGGAGGCTGTGGAGGAGGCCGGGCTGCGCGTGCCGCACGACGTTTCGCTGGTCGGCTACGACAACACCGCGCTTGCAGCCCTTCGCCACATCTCCCTGACAACCATCCATCAGCCGCGGCGGGAGATCGGCGAGATGGCGATGAAGGCCCTGCTGCGCCGCGTCGACCGGCCCGCCGCGCGAGCCCGGCGGGTGGTGCTGGAACCGCACCTCGTCGTCCGCTCGACCACCGCGCCGCCGGCACCCCGCGCGGCCAGCACAAGGAGGATCACATGACAAGCCTCGCCCAGCGCACGCTGCTGGACCGCGCCCGGAACATGCGCCGGCTGGAAGCGCCGCCGGTCTAAGAGTGGATAGTCCTCCCCCCGCACGCGGCCCCGCACGCGGGAGGAGGACAGGCCAACCTACTTGAGCATCGGCGAGGCGATGGTTGTGTGCCAGAGCTGGCCGTCGGTGCCCTGCTCGAAGACGTCGACCGTCCCGTTGCGCTGGGACGTGACGCCCGGGTCCGACGCCCACTGCCCGCTCAGGGCCAGCCAGTCGCCCCAGCGCCCGGCGTACGCGCGGTGCTGCGCCCTCCCGTTGGCGGTCAGCGAGAACACGTCGAGCTGCCCGGCCGCCGCCGAGGCGACGCCGGGGCCGGAGCTCGGAGACCCCGCGAACGGGTCCCAGCCGTTCCAGCGCTGGCCATCCCACCACCGGTGCCGGAGCTGGCCGTCCGACGCATTGGCGAACACGTCGATCCGGTTCGGTCCCCAGGACACCGCCCCGGGGTCGCCCGCCAGGGACCCGCCCTGGCTCTCCCACGAACTCCAGCCGGAACCTCCCCACCACCGGTGCCAGAGGCCGTTGTCCGACCCTCTGGCGAAGACGTCGAGCCTGCCGGCCGCCCAGGATGCGGCGGCCGGGCCCGAGCTGAGCCCGCCACCGAGGGACTCCCAGCCGCTCCAGCCGTTGCCGTCCCACCACCTGTGCCAGAGAGCGCTGTCGGAGCCGCGAACGAAGACGTCGAGGCGTTTCCCGCTCCAGGCGACGGCGGCCGGCCCCGAGGTAAGCGTCCCTCCCAGCGACTGCCAGGAGCCCCACTGTCCGCCGATCTGTGTGCGCGTCCAGAGCGCGTTCCCGTAACCACGGGCGAAGACGTCCAACCGGCCGGGGGAGGGTGAGGCGGCGTCCGGGGCCGAGCTGATCGACCCGCCCACCGGCTCCCAGGCGATCGACCCCAGCGGGCTGCCGCGACCGGTCACCTGGTCGTAGCCGGGGGCCGCCAAGCACGCTCCGGTCGACTGGCAGACGTCGCCGGACCTTCCGGGCGAAGCACCGCTCACGATGTCGTTGACGGGGGCCAGCTGGTAGGCCCAGAAGCTGTTGGGCGTCACGCTCAGGTTGCTCAAGTTGGCGGCGTGCCGCTGCTGGTTGAAGAGCGCTATGACCCCCGCCCAGAGCGGCGCGGCCAGGCTGGTGCCTCCCCATTCGTACGCCGACCAGGCTCCGTCGGTGTAGACGGCGACCCCCGTGCTGGGGTCGGCCAGCATCGACATGTCCGGCATGCTCCTTCCGCCGGGCGCCCCGAGTCCGGCCTGCCAGGCGGGCTTCGACTCGATGCTGGAGGTGCCACCGCCGGTCCCGGAGCAGCTGCTCGAAGTGCAGCCTGGACTGCCCCAGACCTTCTCGTTCTGGGGCGTCACCCCGGCGCTCGCAGTCATCGCGGAGCAGTCGAAATGGGATTGCTGGGTGTCGTTGCCGACGGCCGATGGGGCCACGCTGGTGCCGCCCACCGACAGCACCCGGGGCGAGACCGCCGGCCACCCGGTGCCGAAGCCCACGTCACCGGACGAGGCCACGTACATGACCGGCTTGCCGCCGGGGTTGGTGGCGGGCAGGCTGGCGTCCAATGTGGTCTCCCCGGTGAACTCGCTCGCCGTTCCCCAGCTCATCGAGACGACGTCGGCCCCGAGCGTGTTCACCGCCTCGACGACTCCCGCGACCAGCGTCGCGATGTCGCTTTGGGCGACCTCGACCAGCACGATCGCGGCGCCTGGCGCCGCCGCGTGCGCCCACTCCACGTCGAGGTCGATCTCATGGTCCCAACCGGTGTTGCTCGCGCTGCCCGGGAGCGCGTGGTTGA
>JALYYF010000262.1 GCA_030946725.1 Candidatus Dormiibacterota bacterium | reverse complement strand
ACACCGTGTCGGCGCCCGACCCGTTCGTCGCGCCGTACTACAGCTTCCTGCTCGAACGAACACCGAAAGCCCAACCCGCCGAACCCCGCACCTGGCGGAAGGACGAATACCCGGACTGACACGGATCGCGTCGTCGATGGGCGGCCAGTCGCGGGAGGTCGCTCAAGACCGGCTTCAGCAGCCACTCCCCGCCAACCGCTCGGTGGAGGTGCGGGGAGGCACTCCTTTCGCGCTCCCCGAGCGCAGGTCGTGATCCGCGCAGCCGTCGCGGCTGGACACCGTTACCGCCGCCACTCATATGGTTCCACTTGGGACGCCCTACGTTTCACGGGGTGTTACGCGACTTATCACTTGCAGCGTCGTGTTGCGCTCCACCCGACTACCAGACTATCCCGGCTTCTATAGCGTGTACCACCGAATCGTAGCGTTGCTTCCCTCTCTGGCTCGGCTGGGCGTATTTCGGCTGGTCCATCAGTTCGACTTCGGCACGCTGCCGGCGCAGACTCGGGACGCGGAGCGCGCTACTCAGTCGACTGGGAGCTTGCTCCGCGTTCAACGCGACGAAATAGCCGAACTGCCGATAACGCTCAACCAGGCGGCCGCGTTCATGAGCACCGGCAATCGGCCGCTGATTGTCGTTACCGCGGCCAAGGAGGCCCAGGCGGGGTGGCTGCCCCTACAAGACCAAATGGCCGGTTACTCCAGCAACAGCGTCCACCGCGTTCTGCCGAATACGAATCACCTGGAGCTCATTGAGGAGAAGAGTAGTGCCGCACAGGCCAGTCGGGCGATCCTCGATGTGGTTGACGCGGTGAGGCGGAACGGGCTACTTACCAGGTCTTGAGCCTTAACCTGGTGCGGCCACCCGCGCCGCGGCGCGCCGTTCGCGAACGGCCTGCTCAACGTGACCACCGGATCACCATATAATAGTTGGGTTCGGTTGCGCCCCCGGGCCAGCTCCTCAGTGGCGGCCTTCCCGCCTCGGTCGATGTCTGCATGTCCAGGTGCACGAGGTCGATGCTGGCCAGCTCACCGCGGGACAGGTCGAGATCAAAGCCGCGCTAGATGCTCTGAGCCGCTCGACAGTTCGCCAGTACCTGGGCGTCCTACCAGATGCGGCCCTCGAGCTGCCCCGTCCTTTCGGTGAAAGAAGCATTGGATGGTTGGGGGGGATTGCTTAAAGGATGGCGGCTCGTCTCCGACCTGGAAGTCCCGCCTGATCAGCATGCTCGAAGGTACCGTTCGCTGCTGATTGGTGATGGCTTACGTATTCGATCGGCCAGAGGGTCCGGGAGCCGAGTCTGCATAACGCTGGGCATAGCGCAACACGACGCTGCAAGTGATAGGTCGCGTAACACCCGTGAAACGCAGTGCGTCCCAAGTGGAACCATATGAGTGGCGGCGGCTGGATTCGAACCAGCGACCTCGCGATTATGAGTCGTGTTGCCTATAGTCAGAGCGCCAGGCGAGTTCGTTGGCCCCGAGTGTGATGTGCTTTCCGCGCGCACTGGTCCGGGTTTCGCGTCGGAAGATTCGACCCACCGTCGGAAAGCATTCACGGACCCGACGGCCGTCAACCCGCGGAACTGCTCCTGGCGCCGCGGCAGGCCAGGAAGGAGCCGGCGCTGACCGCGGGGGACCTGAGAGGGAAGCATTGAGGCGCCGGCAAGGAGACGACCGGCTACCGGTTACCGGCTGGGCGGCAAGAGCGCCAGCGACCGCTGCCCCGTCTCGTCGCCAGGCCATCTCTGCCCATGCCGAAGCGACGGGGCCGGGCTGAGTAGCAGAGGCTGATTGGCTGGATCCGCTCCTCTGGAGCGCCAGACTCTGCACGGTGAAGATAGGTGCGAGTCTGGTGGGAGCAGGTGAATCGAACTCAGAAAAGAGGTTGGGGTGTGAACCGCCCTGGGTTTCTTGGAGACTCGGCGGCTTGGATTTGCGCGGCGACGATGGCCTCGCGCTGCTGATGGTAGTGGAAGCGGTAGATCCTTCTGAGCAGGTGCCGCTGCGCGGCGTGACGGGCCGGCGATAGCGAGGCCGGACTGCGACGCCGGGATTCGTGTCGGCGCTGGTCAGCTCACCCCCGAGCCGTCTCGATGGAGGTGCATAACGGCTGGCCGGCTCAGGCAACCTGGGCCTCTGCCTGCTCCCACCACCGGCGCTCGAACTCGGCCGGCGGCAGATTGTCGATGGCGCCGTGGAGCCGACGCTGGTTCCACCAGTTCGTCCATTCGGCGGTGGCCAGCTCAACCTGCTCGAGGGTCCGCCAGGGGCCGCGCCGGCGGATGAGCTCGGCCTTGTAGAGACCCACCACCGTCTCGGCCAGGGTGCTGTCGTAGCTGTCGCCGCGAGAGCCGACCGATCGAACGGCGCCGGCCTCGGCCAGACGCTCGGTGTAGCGGATGGCCAGGTACTGCCCGCCGCAGTCGGAGTGGTGGACCAAGCCCTCCAGCTCCTGGTTCCGACGTACCCAGATCGCCATCTCCAGCGCCGTCTAGGGCCAGCTCGGCATGAAGCGAGTCGGAGACCCGCCAGCCCACGATGGAGCGGCTGAAGGCGTCGATGACGAAGGCCACGTAGACGAACCCAGACCAGGTGCTGACGTAGGTGAGGTCGGCCACCCAGAGCCGGTTCGGTGCTGGTGCTCGGAAGTTCCGGTCGACCAGGTCGGCAGGCCGCTCGTCGAGGTCGGCGGCTACCGTAGTCCGCTTCCGTTGGCCTCGAACCACCCCCTCCAGATTCAGATCGCGCATCAGCCGGGCCACGCGGTCGCGGCCGCCACGGATGCCCTCCCGGTTCAGCTGCCGCCAGACCTTCTCGATCCCGTAAACGCCGAAGTTCTCCTCGTGCACGCGCCCGATCTCGACCTTCAGCTCCTCGTCGAGCAGCCGGCGGGCTGAGGTCGGCCTGGACTTGGCGGCGTAGTACGTGGACGGGGCGACCTCCAGCACCTGGCAGATCGGCTCGACCCCGAATTGGTCACGATAGGCGTCGATGAGGGCCACTACGTCGGTAGTCGCGGGTCGAGCTCCCGCGCCAGAAAAGCCGCCGCGACCTTCAGGATCTCGTTCGCCCGCCGCAGCTCGCGGTTCTCACGCTCCAGCTCGGTGATGCGCTGGTGTTCCTCGGAGGTAACTCCCGGTCGCTCGCCGTCGTCAACCTCAGCTTGCTTGACCCATTTACGCAGGGTCTCTGACCCGAGTCCCAGCTGACCCGCCACCCGGGTCACCACACCGTGGCTTCGGTCCGACTCCTTGAGGGCCTCGCGCACCATCCGGACCGCCCGCTCCCGGATCTCTGGCGGGTACCGGCGCTGGCTCGGATGGCTCCTCTTGGTGGTATTCGATGTAGACATTCGACTCCTTTATTCCCAACAGAAGGAGTCTCCATCGAACCCAGGGCAGTCCAAACCTCTTCAAGGCGTCCGTTAGACGCACACGCGCGCCGAACTGACGAAAGGACGAGTTGGGGTGGCTAGTGGGATTTGAACCCACGACCCCCAGATCCACAATCTGGTGCTCTAACCTGCTGAGCTATAGCCACCGCGTCCCCGAGCGGATGAGCGGGGCCCGATTCTACCAGCGGCTAAAGTGAGCCCGAGATGGCCTACGGCGGTCTCAATCCCCGCTCGCTGCTCTTCACGCTCTACGGCGACTACGTCCTGCCACTGGGGCAGGAGGAGGTCCGGGTCGGGACGCTGGTGCGCCTGGCGGAGGAGCTGGGGGTGTCGAGCGCCGCGCTGCGGTCCGCCCTCTCGCGAATGGGTCGAGAGGGCTGGCTGGCGGCCCGTCGGAACGGGGGCTCACCCCGCTACAGGCTCACCGACCGGGGCCACGGCCTCATCGAAGAGGGCACCCAGCGGATCTATGGACGCCATCGGGCCGGCTGGGACGGCCGCTGGCTTCTGGTCACCTATTCGCTGCCCGAGGACCGGCGCGGTCAGCGCGATCGGCTGCGGGAGGGCCTGAGCTTCCTCGGCTTCGGCTCGCTGGGCAACGGCATCTTCGTATCGCCCCACGACCTGCGCCAGGAGGTGCGGCAGCTGATCGGGCGCCAGGAGGTCGAGCAGGACGTCACCGTGCACCACGGAACGTTGGAATGGCCGGCCGACCCGGCCCAGGTGGTGGCCCGTGCCTGGGACCTGGGCAGCCTGGAGGCGCCGTACCGCGCATTCCTGCTCCGCATCAGCGAGGAGCTTGCCGAAGCCGAGGCGCTGGACGACCGGGAGTCCTTCCGCCGACGCTTCCTGCTCACCCACGAGTTCCGCCGCTTTCCTTTCAGCGATCCCGACCTGCCCGACGCGCTGCTGCCGCCGGACTGGGTGGGCGCCAGCGCTCGGGCGGCCTTCCTCGAGTACAACCGGAAGCTGCGGCGGCAGGCGGAGCGGTTCTACCTGGCTATTGCAGATGAAGGCACGATCGTCGAATATAGTGACAGAACAATGGACCAGAGCTCCGCCGCAGCGCGACCGCGGGAGCCGGCCGGGGAGGCAGAGTGACAGCGACCGCGAACTCCGACTTCGAGAGCCTTCTGAGAAAGGGAGAGCTGATCGAGTCGAAGAGCGAGATGACCCCGGAGTACCTGAAGGAGCTCAAGCACACGCTGGTCGTCTCGGGAGACACCGAGCTGATCTCGGCGCCGGCCTATTACCTTGCTGCCCAGCGAGCGCCGAGCATCAACGCCTTCATGACCGGCATCGCCATCATCCAGGACGAGCTGGCGCACGCCCACATCGCATACCACATCCTCGAGGAGCTGGGCGAGGACCAGGAGAGGCTCATCTTCTCCCGCGATCCCAAGTCGTTCCGTTATCCCTACGCGTTCGACGTCCCCCTGGAGAGCTGGACCGAGCTGATCGTGGCCAACGCCATGTACGACCAGGCGGGCTTCTGCCTGCTCGGCGACATCCACGAGCACTGCTCGTACGGGCCCTGGAAGCGCGGGCTCAACAAGGTCATGCTCGAAGAGAACTTCCACCTCCGCAACGGCCGCACCTGGTGCAAGCGCATGAGCCAGGCCGGCGGCGAGTCCCGCCAGGAGCTGCAGAGCGCGGTCGACTGGATGTTCCCGCTGACCGTCGAATGGTTCGGGCTGCCGGACAGCCTCAAGATGCACTCGACGCAGCTCGACTACCGGTTGAAGGGCAAGACCAACGACCAGCTGCGTCAGTGGTGGATGTCCCTGGTCGTGCCCTACATGGAGGAGATCGGCATCCGCGTCCCTGCGCACCGCGAGGTCCAGGACGGCCAGGAGACCTGGGTGCTGGACTATCCCTTCCCCTGCTCCTTCGACGCCGAGGCCAAGCACTGGGACTTCGCGGCCCCCTGCACCTGGGACGACGTGCTCGAGCGCTGGCGCGCTCGCGGCCCCCGCAACGCGGAGATGGTCGCGGTGTTCCAGGAGGAGTTCCACAACTACCGGAAGTCCCATGCCCAAGCCTGAGGCGCTCTTCGACGCCCTCCGAGAGGTCCAGGACCCGGAGATGCCCGTCAACCTGGTCGACCTGGGGATCGTGTACGGGGTTCGCGAGCTGGACGGCCTGGTCACCGTCGACCTGACCTTCACCGCGATGGGCTGCCCGGCGGCCGAGTTCATCCTCGAAGACGTCCGCGAGCGCCTGCTCCGGGAGCCCGGCGTGCGCCAAGTCGTCGTCAACGTGGTCTGGGACCCGCCCTGGACGGCCGCCCGGATGACGCCGGCCGGCCGGGAAGCGCTCGAGATGTGGGGAGTCGCGATCTAGAGATGAGTGCTCACGAATACCACCGCGTCCATGACCACGTGCGGGAGTACGAGGTCTTCGCCCGCAAGATCCGGGCCGAACCGCTGCGCCTGATCGGCAGCGTGGTCGCCCCCGACGACGACCTGGCGGCCGCCTACGCCCGGGCGACCTACGACGAGGAGCGCTGGATCGAGATGACCATCGTTCCCAGGGAGTCCATGACCACGCTCTGGGCGCCCGGCGAGGAGGCGGCGGAATGAGCCTCGGCGGCCTCATTCTGAGCCTGGCTGACAACAAGCAGCTCCTCGGCCTGCGCTACGCCGAGTGGGCGATACGGGCGCCGTCGCTCGAGGCCGACATCGCTGCGGCGGCCATGGGCCTGGACGACATCGGCCACTCGCGAGTGCTGCTGGGTTGCCTGGAGCCGCTGGCTGACGACCCGCGCGGCCCGGAGCGGGAGAGCGATCCCGGAGCGTACCTGAACCTTCCCTACTTCGACGATCCCTGGTCCAGCTGGCCGCAGTTCGTGGCGGCCAACGCGGTGCTCGACACCGCCTTCAGCGTGATGATCCAGGCAATGGTCGAGGGCAGCGTCGAGGTCCTGCAGTCGCGGCTCCGGAAGATGCTGATGGAGGAGCGCTATCACTTCCTGCACGGACGCAGCTGGCTGCGCGCCGGGATCCCCGCCGAACCCCTGGAGGAGGCCTGGCGGCAGGCCATCGAGTGGTTCGGACCGCCTGATGGGGACGTCGCCACGCTGCACCGCGACGGCCGGCTGGCGGGCGGCCCCGCCCAGCTCGTGGCGCGGCTGGAGGAGCGGCTGGACACCCAGGCGCCGGGCTGGGAGCCGGAATGGGGTGCCTGGGATCCGGTCCGCCGGCGCGGGCGTCAAGGGTCGATCGACGGCCGCACCTTCGAGATGCTCCGCGGCCTGGAGGAGCGCAAGTTCATGCCCAGCGGCGCCCGTGGAAGCTGAGGAGCCGCGGCGAGCGCCGCGCTGCCCCCACTGCCACGCCGCCGGCAGCGATGTGATATCGCTGTTCGGCACCCAGGCCATGACCCTCCAGTACCGATGCCGGGCGTGTGGCACCTGCTACGAAGCGCTCAAGTACGAAGACGACCTGCAGGGACCGCTGTCGTGGCCGCCCCGGCCGGCCGCTGAGCCGCGGTAGATGCCCGAGCGCAGCTCCGCGGCCAGGGTGAGCCAGCTGCTGGAGCTCGTCCACGCCGAGTGGCGGCGACTGCTCTCGGTCCTCGAAGGTGAGCGGTGCGCGACAGGCCGCGCTGGTCGCCTGGCGGGCGGCTGGTCGGCCAGGGACGTCCTCTGCCACGTTCGGCTCTACGACGCCTGGCTCCTCGGAATGCTCGAGCCGGCGCAGCGCGAGGAGCAGATGCCCTACCGTTCCTATCTCACGCCCGACGCGGAGATCCACGCCAGAAACCGCCACCACGTGGAGGCCGACCGGGCGCTGTCCGAGGAGGAGATCGAGTACCGCGCCCTGGAGACGCACTCCAGGCTCCGAGAGGTGCTGGCGCGGCTCTCGGACGAAAGCCTCTCCACGGTGCACACCGTGACCGGATCGGGATTCGTGCCCTCCCGCGAGGGCAGGTCGCTCGCTGAGCTGATCGCCATCGAGACCCACTGGCACTACGCCGACCACGCCGCCGACCTGGAGCGGCTTACCGCCCAATCGCCCGCGCCCGGCTAGCGGCCGCGGCGGCGCACCAGGGCCAGGGGGACCCCGGCCAGCACCACCGCCAGGATGGCGACCGCGATCAGGATCGGGAGCGTCTGCCCGCCGCCCACCCGGGCCCCGCTGGCCGTCTGCTTGGCGTTGGCCGGGTAGCCGCCCGCGAAGCATCCCAGACTGGTCGCCCGCACCGAGATCGAGAAGGGCGCGGCCGTGCCGGTGCTGCCGATGTTCTGCCAGGGGCCACCGCCCTGGTACTCGTAGAGAGCGCTGGGCGCGGGAAGCTGGTCGGAGAAGGTCAGGGTCACCAGCACGTCCTTGCCGGCTGCCACAGGCGCCGAGCTGGTCATGCAGTAGACGTTGGTCGCCAGGTGGACGTTGCCGGGGTTGGGATAGCTGGCCACCGGCTTGATCGTGATGGCCACAGCCGAGCGGTCGGGTGGCGTCTCGAATGCGCCTGGCACGACGCTGAGCGAGGCCTGGCCGTCCTGCGTGAAGACCGAGCCCGCGTCGACCACGCCGCCGGAGTTGACGCGGATGGTCGCCTGGCCCGACAGCGGCGGCTGGTTGGCGCTCTTGAACTGCGGCGGGGGCGAAACCCATCGGTACGGAGCCTGGGGCCCGAACCCGTCGTAGAAGCCGGGGGCGACGGTCCATGCGGCCGCCACATAGAGCCCGGCCGCGAGGCTGAGAAGCAGGAGGGCGCGTCTCAAAGCGCCAGGTCGGCGATCACGTGCCCCAGGATGGGCCCGACCAGGTCGCGGCAGGCCCAGCGCCAGGTGCCCAGCAGCAGCCCGGCGGCGGCCACCGCCGGCAGGAACGCGAGGGGATGCGAGAGCACGTGGGCCGCCGTCCAGACGGCGGTGCCGCCAAGGAGCGCGAGCACAGGGCCGCCGCATTCTTCCAGCGCCGCGAAGAGCGCGCCGCGAAAGGCGACCTCCTCGCCGACCGAGACCGCCACCGCGGCCACGGCCAGTTCGGGGGGAAGCAGCGGACCGCCGCCCCATCTGACCAGGGTCGGGAAGAGCAGCACGCCGCCCAGGACCAGGCCGCCGAGCAGCCTGGCCGCGAGCCGGTCGCGGCCCAGACCGAGCTCCGCCGGATGGCGGCCGGCCGCCAGCAGGCAGAGCGCAATTCCGCCCCCGATGAGGGAGGCCACGGCGAGACCGGGGAACCGGCCGGCAAGGACCCGGCCGTAATCGATGCCGAGCGCGAGGGCAGCCACGCCGGCTGCCCTGGTCCAGATGCCGCCTCGTTGGAGGCTGAGGCTCACGCGCGGAAAGATATCTGGGCGAGCAGGAAGAGGTTGAGGAGAACGATCACCGCCACCGCGGCCGTCCCGGCGATCATCGTGAAGCGGCCGTTGACCAGGTCGCCCATCAGCCGCCGGTCGTTGCAGAAAAGGAGCAGCGGGATGACGGCGAAGGGAATCCCGAAGGAGAGGACGACCTGGCTCAGGACCAGGGCCCGAGTGGCGTCCAGCCCGATGGCCAGCAATATCAGTGCCGGAGCCATGGTCACCACGCGCCTCAGGAACAGAGGTATGCGGCGCTGGATGAAGCCCTGCATGACGACCTGCCCGGCCATCGTCCCCACGGACGAGGAGGAGAGGCCGGAGGCGAGCAGCCCCAGCCCGAAGAAGAGGTCGGCGTGGTTGCCGAGGTAGTGGCCCAGGCCGCGGGAGGCCAGCCGCAGGTCCTCCACCCCGTCCAGGCCCCGCGCATTGAAGGTGGCGGCCGCCGTCACCAGCATGGCCATGTTGATGAAGCCCGCGATGCCGAGCGCGATCACCACGTCCCATCTCTCGAAGCGATAGACCTTCCGCCTGGCCTCGGGCGTGTTCGTGGCTACCCGCCGCGCGGTGAGGGCCGAGTGGAGGTAGACGACGTGCGGCATCACGGTGGCGCCCAGGATGCCGGTCGCCAGCAGGATGCTCTCCGTTCCGGAGAAGCTCGGCACCAGCAGGCCGTGGGCGGCCGCGGGCAGAGAGGGCCGGGCCAGGAAGACCTCGAACGAAAAGGCGACCACGATGACGCCGACCAGGACCGTGATCAGCGCTTCAAGAGGCCGGAACCCGCGGGCCTGGAGGGCCAGGATGGCGAACGCCGCCAGGCCCGTGATCAGTCCAGCCGGCAGGAGCGGGATGTGGAAGACGATGTTGAGCCCGAGCGCCGCGCCCACGAACTCAGCAAGGTCGGTGGCCATGGCGATGATCTCGGCCTGGACCCAGAGCAGGCGGCTGACCGGGCGCGGAAAGCGCATCCGGCAGACCTCGGGCAGGTTCATGCCGGTCGCGATCCCGAGCTTGGCGCTCATCGCCTGGACCAGCATCGCCGTCAGGTTCGCCGCCAGCACCACCCAGAGCAGCGAGTAGCCGTATTTGGCTCCTGCCGCGATGTTGGTGGCGAAGTTTCCAGGGTCCACGTAGGCCACCGCCGCCACGAAGGCGGGCCCGAGGAACGGCAGCAGCGCCCGCAGGCCGCGGGTCTCGCCGGAGAGGGATCGCTCCGCGGCCACGAGCACCCGGCGTTCTCCGGGCAGCGCCGCGCTGGCCGGCTCCAGGGATCTCGTCTCAGAGCTCAACCGACGAAGACCTCTCGGGCGATGCCCAGGGGCAGCTGCCGGCGACGGCCCGCGACCCGAACCGCGACCGGCCCCTCGTAGACGCTCTCCTCGAGCACCTCGATCTCGACCCCCAGCCGGACCCCCAGCTGCTGGAGGGCGCGCAGCTTGCCGGGATCGCGGTCGGAGACGCGGCGCACGTGCAGCCGCTCCCCCGCTCGGGCGGCCAGCAGGCTGCGGTGTGCGGCCTCGGGGAGGCGCCCATGGAGGCTGGGAATCGGGTCGCCGTGGCAGTCCACCTCCGGATGCCCGAGGACCTCGAAGATGCGCTCCTCCATCCGTTCCGAGATGACGTGCTCCAGGAGCTCGGCCTCTTCGTGCACCTCATCCCAGGCATATCCCAGCTTCTGGGCCAGGTACATCTCCAGCAGCCGGTGGTGGCGGATTATCTCCAGCGCCACGGCCTCGCCGGCTGCGGTCAGCGAAGCGCCCCGGTAGCGGTCGTGGCTGACCAGGCCCATGGCGGCCAGCTTCCCCAGCATCTCGGTGGCGGAGGCAGCGGACACGGCCAGCCGCTCGGCCAGCTGGGAAGTACCCACGTGG
>JALYYF010000255.1 GCA_030946725.1 Candidatus Dormiibacterota bacterium | reverse complement strand
GTCCAGGTGCGTCAGCTGCAAGGAGGCGCCGAGCACCGCAGTGAGCGTATTCAAATACGCGCAGCGAGGAGCGCAGGAGCCGACGCGGCAGATGGCGTGCATGGGCGCCAAAGATCCGGTCGGGCTCTTCGGCCGCACCTCTAGACGTGCAGCTCGTAGCGCTCCGCGTCGAAGTCGCCAAGGCCGCCGCCAGGGCGCCAGTCGAGAGCACCCAGGTGCGAGAAGCCAAGCTTGGCGGCCACCCGCCGGCTGGCGCCATTGTCCCTCCCCGCCCAGAGCGTCAGGCGCCGCACGCCCAGCGCTCGCGGAGCCCAGGCGACCAGGGCGCGTCCGGCCTCGGTCGTCAGCCCACGCCCCGCATGATCGGTGCGGATCCAGTAGTGCAGCTCGGCGGTCCAGGGTTCACCCCGGTCGAGGCCCGCAACGCCCAGCACCTGGCGGCTCGCCCTGCTGACAAGGGCGAAGTGGAAGCGGCTGCCCCCGTCCCAGTCCCGTTCGCCACTCTCGGTCGCCCCCCGCGAGCCCGCCGGGGTGGGATCTCGGGCCCACGGCATCCATGGCAGCAGCTCGGTTCGGGAGGCGACCGTCGCCTCGAAAAGAGCGTCGGCGTGCTGAGGGCCGATCGGCTCCAGCTCCAGGCGCTCGGTCACCAGCACCTCGGGCGCCACCGAGAAGCCGGAAAGGCGCGTGTTCAGGCGCTCACCGTCTTCCTGGCCGCGGCCACGACGCGGTCGAGCGAGGGCAGGTACCACTGCTCGAGCGAGGCCGCCGGATAGGGGACGTCATAAGAAGTCACCCTGGCCACGGGCGCGTCCAGGTCGTAGAAGGCCTCCTCGACCAGCGTCGCGACGACCTCGGCGCCGAAGCCGCCCGAGAGTGGCGCCTCGTGCACCACGACGCATCGGCCGGTGCGGGCCACCTCCCTGACCAGGCTCTCCACGTCCAGCGGGACCAGCGTTCGCAGGTCCAGCACAGAGGCGGCGATGCCCTCCTCGGCCAGCCGGTCCGCGGCGCGCAGGCAGAGCTCGACGGCCGCGCTCCACGCCACCAGCGTCACGTCGCCGCCCTGCCGCGCCAGCCTCGCCTGGCCGAACGGAACGGTGTAGTCGCCGCCAGGGACCTCGCTGCGCCCCAGCCTGTAGAGGCGGTCCGGTTCACAGAAGAGCACAGGATCGGGGTCGCGAATCGCCTCCAGAAGCAGGCCCTTGGCGTCGTAGGGGTCGGACGGCATCACAACCTTGACGCCCGGCGTCTGGACGAACTGGGCCTCGACCGCGTCGGAGTGGAACTCCGGGCTGCGGATGCCACCTCCAAACGGCGCGCGCACGGTGACCTGGCAGTGGTAGCGGCCGCCGGATCGCTGCCGGTACTTGCCGAGCTGCGGTCCGATCTGGTGGAACGCCTGCGCGGTGAAGCCGAGGAACTGGATCTCGGCCACGGGGACCATCCCGGACAGCGCCAGGCCGAGCGAGGCCCCGACGATGCTGGCCTCGGCAAGCGGCGTGTCGACCACGCGCTTGGCGCCGAACTTCTCGATCAGCCCGCTCGTGGTCCGGAAGACGCCGCCGAGGCGCCCCACGTCGAGGCCGAGGAGCATGACGCGGGGGTCGCGCTCCATCTCCTGGTCGAGCGCTTCGTGGATCGCCTCGACGACATTTCGCTGCGGCATGCGGCTACTCCTCGCCGCCCAGCGCGCGAGTGCGCTGCCTGATGACGCGCTCCGGCAGCTGCTCGTAGACGTTGTCGAAGACCTGCCCGGGAGTGACCGCGGGGAACGCCGTCGCTCGCTCAAGCGCTTGCTCCACCTCTCGCCGCGCCAGCTCGGCCAGCTCGCGTCCGCGGGCCTCGTCCCAGAGTCCGAGGCTCTCCAGGTAGACGATGACGCGGCGGATGGGGTCACGCGTCTTCGCCTCTTCGTACTCCTCGACGTCCAGGTAGCGCGAGGGGTTGTCCGTCGTGTTGTGAAAGCCCATGCGATAGGTGACGGACTCCACCAGCGTCGGGCCTTCAGCGGATCTCGCCCGCTCCACCGCCTCGACCGTGGTGTCGTAGACCGCCAGCACGTCGTTGCCGTCGACCTCGACGCCCGGCAGGCCGTAACCGGGGCCGCGCAGCGCGAAGCTCTCCGTCGCCGACTGGAGCCGGCGCGGTGTGGAGATCGCCCACTGGTTGTTCTGCAGGAAGAACACTATCGGGGCCTTCACGACCCCGGCCAGGTTGAGGGCCTCGTGGAAGTCGCCTTCCGAGGAGCCGCCGTCCCCTATGTAGGCCAGCACGACGGCGTCCTTGCCCTGCAGCTGAAGCCCCCAGGCGAGACCGGTGGCGTGCTGGAGCTGCGCCGCCAAGGACACCTGGGTCGGCAGGACATTGACGCCGTCGGGTATGCGCGACGACCCGACCTTGCCGAGGTACTGGGCGGTGATGTTCTCCAGCGGGTGCCCGTGATGGACGACCGCCATCAGCTCCCGGTACTGCGGCACCATCCAGTCCCGGGCCGGGTCCAGCGCCATCGCCGAACCGATCACGGACGCCTCCTGGCCCAGCGCTGGCGAGAAGACACCGAAGCGGCCCTGACGCTGCAGGCCGATCACCCGCTCGTCGTAGATCCGCGAGAGGACCATCCAGCGCAGTGCCTCGAGCAGGAACTCCTCGTCCATCCTGGAATGGGCGCCCTCGACCAGGGTTCCGTCGGCCTGCAGGATCGAGCGCCGGTCTGGCACGAGGGCTATTCTGGCTCACCCCACGCGCGGCGCGGCGAGCCTGTCGCGCCATCGCTGAGTAGAGTTGCGCAGGTGGCGGGCACTGCGGTACGCGAGGTGATCGTGGTCGGCGCCGGGATCGCCGGCTGCACCGCGGCCTACGAACTCGCGCGCCGGGGCTTGCAGGTCAGCGTCTTCGACAGCCGCGGCATCGCCCCGGCGGCGTCCGGGCGGAACATGGGCCTCCTGCTCAACGACGTCGAGCCTGAGTCGGTGGAGATGATGCGCAGAGGGCTGGAGGTGTACCGCGAGCTCGAGGACGGACAGGTCCCCTTCGAGCTGCGTCAGGAATCCTACCTGCTGGTCGCCCGAGACAGCGCGCAGATGCGTTCGGCCGAGCAGCGGGCACTCGAGATGCGGAGCGCGGGCCTCTCCTGCGAGCTGCTGCCGGAGGCAGTCATCCTGGAGGGCCTGCCCCAGCTCCGTCGCGACGTGGCCGGCGCCTATCTGCTCCAGGGCTGCTGGGCGGTTTCGGCCGCCTCCGCCACCCGCGCCTTCGCGGAGGCCGCGCGCAGCACGGGCGCGCGGCTGCGCACCGGCTCGCGTGTGGCACAGCTCGTGGTCCGTTCGGGGCGCCTGGATGGCGTGCTGAGTGACGACGGTCCCCTCGCTGCCGACGCGGTCGTGCTGGCCGCCGGGCCCTGGGTGCCTTCGCTGCTGCCCGGAGTACCGGTGTCGACCGGCCGTGGATGGCTGCTGCGCACCGCGCGGCTGGAGTCTCGACTTCCGTGGGTGGTCATGGAGATGGCATGGCCCGACCTCGACGAGCTGGGGCGGGCGGCCCGGCCGCCGCGACTCGCGGAGGTGGCCGCCGGCGGCTACGACCTTCCCGCGGCCGCGACGGTCACCCTGGTTCCCCAGGCGGGCGGCGAGGCCCTCATCGGCACCTCCCTCGCGCCCTCGCTGGTGGACCCCGTGGAGGGAGTGGACATGCCGCGGCGCATCGCCGGTCGAGCCCTGGACCTGCTCCCCGGCTTCGCCGAGATCGGCATCACGGGTGGCTGGTACGGGCTTCGTCCGATGACCCCGGACGGCCTGCCCCTGGTGGGCGCGACGGCCGTCGACGGCCTCTATCTGCACTCCGGCCACGGCTCCATCGGGATGCAGTCGGCGCCCTGGACAGCGCGGCTGCTCGCGGACGGCATGAACGGCGCAGGGGTCCCAGAGCGCCTCGACCCGAAGCGGTTCGGCGCAGGCTCGGCCGGCCCAGAGCCCAGCCGGCGCTAACCCGGCCGGCTCAGCCGGCCAATGCCGCCCTGGCCGCCTGCAGCCGGCGCTGCTCTATCCCCAGCACCTGGTGCTCGGCCCGGTCGGCAAGTGCGGCAAAGTCGGTCGCGGCCAGGCGCTCCTCTAGATCGGCCACCTGCTCGAGTGCGAGCCACAGCGACTGCTTACCCTGCACGCCGAGCCGGAGGGCCTCCAGCTCGATCAGGTTGCGCAGCTCCGGATGGCTCCGCTCCGACACCATGAACTTGAGCCGGCTGACCTTCTCCAGCAGCCAGGTGCCGGCCTGTTTGACGGTGCTCTTCTCCACGCCGAGGTCGTCCATCAGTCTTTCCAGGACGTCGCGATCGGCGCGGATCTCTTCCAGCAGCGCGTCCAGGAATTCGGCCAGCGGCGTTCCCCGGTTGTGATCGCGGGCCTGCTCGATCAGGTCGCAGGCGGCCGTCGACCCGGCGAGATGGTCGTTGAGATAGACGTTCAGCGATTCCCTGGAAAGCATTGGGCTCACTCCCGACAAGTCGACTTCTGAAAGAGGACCCAGCTTACGACTGGGCGTCCCCCGCTCCCGCACCATCCGCCAGAGCCGTCCCCGAGTGGGGCTTCGAGCAGGAGCTGAGGTGGGCAGGAGGCCGTCGCTGGCGGCGGCCTCCTCGCCGACCTAGGATCGAGGGGTGGTGGATCCAGGATGAGACCGGAAAGACTGACGGAGAAGGCGCAGGAGGCCGTTCAGAGCGCTGCGCGAGAAGCCCAGGAGCGAGGACAGCAGGCCATCGAGCCGGAGCACCTGCTGCTCTCGCTGCTGCGCCAGGAAGGCGGCATCACCCGCACCCTGCTGGAGACGGCGGGCGCCTCGATCGCCGGCCTGGAGCGGGCGCTCGTCTCCCGCGTGGAGCGCCTGCCGCGCGTCAGCGGCGGCGCGCAGCCCTACCTCGCCAACGAGCTGGCGCGCGCACTGGACCAGGCTGAGAAGGAGGCCGAGCGGCTAAAGGATGACTACATCTCCACCGAGCACCTCCTGCTTGCCCTGGCCGACCATGCGCTGCTCAAGGAGTTCGGGGTCACCCGTGACGGCCTCATGCAGGCCCTGCGCCACGTTCGGGGGAGCCAGCGCGTGACGGACCAGAACCCGGAATCCAAGTACCAGGCCCTCGAACGTTACGGACGCGATCTGACGGCACTGGCCGCCCAGGGCAAGCTCGACCCCGTGATCGGACGTGACGAAGAGATCCGGCGAGTGATCCAGGTCCTGCTCCGGCGCACCAAGAACAACCCGGTCCTGATCGGCGAGCCCGGCGTGGGCAAGACGGCCATCGTCGAGGGCCTCGCGGAGAGGATCGCCTCCGGGGACGTGCCTGAGGGGCTGAAGAACAAGAAGGTGATCGCGCTCGACCTCGGCGCGCTGGTCGCGGGCACCAAGTACCGCGGCGAGTTCGAGGACCGCCTGAAGGCCGTCCTCAAGGAGGTCACCGACTCGCAGGGCCAGGTCGTCCTCTTCATCGACGAGCTGCACACGCTGGTCGGCGCCGGGGCGGCCGAGGGAGCGATCGACGCGGCCAACCTGCTCAAGCCGGCGCTTGCCCGAGGCGAACTGCGCTGCATCGGCGCCACCACCCTGGCCGAATACCGAAAGCACATCGAGAAGGACGCGGCCCTGGAGCGCCGCTTTCAGCCGGTGGTGGTCGGTGAGCCCACGGTCGAGGACACCATCTCGATCCTTCGAGGCCTGCGCGAGCGGTACGAGGTGCACCACGGGGTGCGCATCAAGGACTCGGCGCTCGTGGCGGCGGCGGTGCTGTCCCAGCGCTACATCGCCGACCGCTTCCTGCCCGACAAGGCGATCGACCTGGTCGACGAGGCGGCCGCCAGGCTGCGCATGGAGATCGACTCCCTGCCGGCCGAGCTGGACGAGCTCGAGCGCCAGATCCGCCAGCTGGAGATCGAGCGCCAGGCACTGCGCAAGGAGAAGGACCCGGCTTCCCAGGACCGGCTGCAGGCGCTCGAGAAGCAGCTCGCCGAGCTGGCCGAGCAGCGAAACTCGCTGCGCGCTCGCTGGGAGCAGGAAAAGACCGCCATCTCCCGCGTCCAAGAGCTGAAGCAGAAGCTGGAAGAGGTACGCCAGGAGGCCGAGCGGGCAGAGCGCGCGGCCGACTTCGAGCGCGCGGCCCGGCTGCGCTATGGCGAGGCGGTCGAGCTGGAGCGCCAGCTGGAGGAGGCGAACCGCCGCCTGAACGAGCTCCAGGCCCAGGGCGCACTGCTCAAAGAGGAGGTGGACGAGGAGGACATCGCCGAGATCGTCGCCAAGTGGACCGGAATCCCGGTCTCACGCCTCATGGAGAGCGAGATCCAGAAGCTCCTCCGCATCGAGGAGAACCTGCACCGCCGCGTGGTGAACCAGGAGGAGGCGGTCGAGGCGGTGGCCAACGCCATCCGGCGCTCTCGCTCGGGAATCTCCGACCCGAACCGGCCTATCGGCTCCTTCATCTTCCTGGGACCGACCGGCGTCGGGAAGACCGAGCTGGCCAGGGCGCTGGCCGAAGTGCTCTTCGACGACGAACGCGCGCTGATCCGGCTGGACATGTCCGAGTACCAGGAGAGGCACACGGTCGCCAGGCTGCTTGGCGCCCCGCCCGGCTACGTCGGCTATGAAGAGGGCGGGCAGCTCACCGAGGCCGTCCGCCGCCGCCCCTTCTCGATCGTGCTGCTGGACGAGATCGAGAAGGCCCACCCGGACGTGTTCAACGTGCTTCTGCAGCTGCTCGACGACGGGCGCCTCACCGACGGACAGGGGCGGACGGTGGACTTTCGCAACACCGTGCTGATCATGACCTCGAACCTGGGCAGCCAGATCATCCAGGACATGGGCAACCGCTCCTTCGAGGACGTGCGGGAGCGTGTCATGGAAGTCCTGCAAGGACACTTCCGGCCCGAGTTCATCAACCGGGTGGACGAGATCATCGTCTTCCGGCAGCTGACTCGCGACCAGCTGGCGCAGATCGTCGACATCCAGCTTCAGCAGCTCCAGAAGCGACTCACGGACCGCAAGATCGAGATTCGCGTCACGCAGGCCGCCAAGGAGCTGCTGGCCGAGCGCGGTTGGGATCCGGTGTATGGAGCCCGGCCGCTGAAGAGGACGATCCAGCGGCTGGTGTCAGACCCCCTGGCGCTGATGATCCTGGAGGGTCGCTTCCGTGACGGAGACGTGATC
>JALYYF010000228.1 GCA_030946725.1 Candidatus Dormiibacterota bacterium | reverse complement strand
GCCCCGGCCGCGCTGTCACCGGCCGGCTTTGGCCGCGCGCTTCCGGAAGCGCTCGACCTGGCCGCCGGTGTCCACGATCCGCTGCTGGCCCGTGTAGAAGGGATGGCAGGCGGCGCAGACCTCCGTGCGGAGCTCCTTGCGGGTCGAGCCCGTGGTGAAGGTGTTGCCGCAGACACAGGTGACCACGGCGTCCTCGTAGAAGATGGGGTGAATCTGAGCTTTCATGTCTACCTCTAGAACCGCCGAGGCGGCCGTCCGATTCTACCGAACGAGGGTGTTGAGGATGGTGTGGCTCTGGAGGGCAGCGTAGCCGAGGTAGCCGGTCAGCAACAGCCAGGCCGCGCCCATCGCCAGCCTGGCCGGCACGGGAACGGACCGGTAGTACGGCAGCTGGTCGTTGCGGAAGCGCTCGATCACGGCCGGGATCCCGAGCAGCGCCACGATCAGGACGATCGGGCTGAAACCGATGAAGAACACCGCACCGATGAGCACCGCCAGGCCGAAGAGCTGAAACCATTTCGAGACGACGGCCAGGATCCAGCCTCCGTCGAGCATTCCCACCGGGATCAGGTTGAAGAGGTTGATGAAAAAGCCGAGGTAGGCCCAGAACAGAAGGATCTGGTTGTGCGTCGAGCCGTACAGGACGAAAGCTGCCGTGGCCCCGATGGTGCCCGCGATCGGCCCGGCTATTCCGATCTGCGCTTGCTTCAGGGCATCGGTCGGGTGCTGCCTCTGGAAGATGGCGGCGCCGAAGAAGGGGATGAAGAGCGGGGCCGATGCCTGCATGCCCTGCCGCCGGATCTCGATGACGTGCCCCATCTCGTGGATCAGGATCATGACCACCAGTCCCGCCGCGAACCAGGGGCCGAAGAAGACGGCGTAGAAGCCGAAGCTGATGAACAGGGTGATCAGCGTCTTGAGGATGCCGAACTTGGTTACGAAGAGGAGCGCGTACTTCCCGTAGGCCCAGAGCGCGGCCAGGATTGCGAGCAGACCGCCCAGGAATCCGCCCCGCTTTTGACGGCTCGGCGGCGGCGCCGGCTGCTGCGGCTCGTAGTACTGCTGGAACGGCTGGTATCGGTATGGGTCTTCCGGCGGTGGGGGGACCGAGCTCATGTACGAGTACGTATACCCGAGTGGGCCCCGCGGTAATCCCGCAGCAGCCCTAGCTCGCCTCGCCCACTCTCAGGTGGCGGGTGGCGATCCGGCGCACGGTGTGGAAGCGAGTGGACATGGTGAGCGACTCCGTCGCTCCGCCGTGGCTCCCGTACCAGGCGCCCTTGAGCAGAGTGCCACCGCTGACCCCGGTCACGGCGACGTCGACCTGGCCCGGCGAGAGGTCGGTGACGCCGTAGACGCAGCCGAGCTCCTCCCCTGCCAGGACCCGCTCCTCGTCGTTGCGGGGCCAGAGTCGGGCCAGCAGCTCGCCGCCCAGGCAGCGGACCGCGCAGGCTGCGATCACCGTCTCCTGCAGACCGCCGATTCCGACCATCGCGTCGATGCCGGTGCCCGAGCTGGCCGCCAGGAGCGCGCCGGCGATCTCACCCTCTTCGAGGAGCACGATGCGGGCCCCGGCGTCCCGCACCTGCTCGATCAGGTCGTGGTGGCGGGGCCGGTCCAGGATGGCGATCGCCAGGTCGGAGACGCGGGCGTCGCGGGCGAAGGCGATACGGCGCAGGTTGTCCGCCAGCGGGTCGTCGAGGTCGAGCGCGCCTCGAGCCTCGGGACCGGCCACGATCTTCTCCACGTACCAGACCGCCGGCAGGCTCGGGAATCCGTCCGGCTCCACGGCCACCAGCACCGAGTGGGCGCCGGTCACGCCCTTGGCGACCAGGCTGGCACCCTCGACCGGGTACACCGCGAAATCGAACTGTGGCTGGTTGCCGGGCCCGATCTCGTACCCATGCGACAGCACGCGGTCACCCCGCGGACCGAGCACGACGCGGCCGCCGAAGCCCAGTTCCTCGAAGGCGTGGAGCATTGCTGTGGCCGCGGCCGAGCGCGCCCGATCGGACTCGCCCCGGCCGATGTGCCTGGCGCTGGCCAGGGCCGCCGACTCGGTCACCCGGATCAGGCTCGGTACGACCATCGCGCGCGCGTCGGCCAGCTGGGGGCGCATCTCCATGTCGCGCTCTACGTCCATGTCCTTTCTTCCTCGCATGCCCGTGCTTACAGGACCTCCGATCCGTCCTCGCTGACCACGAGCTGCGCGGGCTGCAGTTCCATCTGGTCGATGCCGCTCCGGCCGATGGCGGCGGCCACGAAGTCTCGAAATAGAGGATGAGGCCTTTGCGGGCGACTGCGAAATTCCGGGTGGAACTGGCTCGCCACGAACCAGGGGTGGTCGGCGAGCTCGATGATCTCGACGAGGCGCCCGTCGGGGGAGAGTCCGCTGTACACCAGGCCGGCTTCCCCGAGCACCTCTCTGTACTCGTTGTTGAATTCGAAACGGTGGCGATGCCGCTCGTAGACCAGCTCGTCGCCGTAGGCCACGTGCGCCTTGGAACCGGGCAGGAGCTTGCAGGGCTGAAGGCCCAGCCGCATCGTGCCGCCGAGGTTGGCGACATCCCTCTGCTCCGGCATCAGGTCTATGACCGGAGTCGAGGTGAAGGCCGCGAACTCGGTCGAGTTGGCGTCCGGCGCTTTGAGCACCTCCCGGGCGAAGTCGATGACCGCGCACTGCATGCCCAGGCAGAGCCCGAGGTATGGGATCCGGTTGTGGCGGGCGTAGTGCGCCGCGACCACCTTGCCCTCGATGCCGCGGTAGCCGAAGCCTCCCGGGACGACGATCCCCCCCACGCCCTTGAGCAGGGAGCTGTCGCCCTGGTCGAGCCGCTCCGAGGACACCCACCGGATATCGATGTCGACGTCGTGGTGGAAGCCGGCGTGACGGAGCGCTTCGATCACCGAGAGGTAGGCGTCCGGCAGCTCCACGTACTTGCCGACGACGGCGATCGGGACGCTGCCCCTCAGGTGGCGCAGGCGCTCGGTCAGGCGGCGCCAGCTCTCGAGCTTCGGTTTGTGTTCCTGGCTGTCGAGGTCGAAGTGCTGGCTGATGATCCGGCCCAGGCCCGCCTCCTCCAACATCAGGGGCACCTGGTAGATCGAGTCCACGTCCGGGACCCCGATCACGGCCTCGCGCGGGACGTCGCAGAAGAGCGCGATCTTCTCCTTCAGGTCCTGGTCCATCGGCCGCTCCGATCGCGCGACGATCGCGTCCGGCTGGATGCCGATGGCACGAAGAGCCTGAACGGAGTGCTGGGTCGGCTTGGTCTTCATCTCCTCGCCCCTGATGACAGGAACGAGCGAAACGTGCACGTAGAAGACGTTCTGGCGCCCCAGATCGTTCTTGAGCTGCCTGATCGCCTCCAGGAAGGGCAGGCCCTCTATGTCGCCCACCGTGCCGCCCACCTCGCAGACGACCACCTCCGCCTGCGACTCCCGCGAGGCCCTGATGATCCGCTCCTTGATCTCGTTGGTCACGTGCGGGATGACCTGTACGGTGGCGCCCAGGTAGTCACCCCTGCGCTCCTTGGCGATCACCTCGGAGTAGACCTTCCCCGTCGTCACGTTGGAGGCCTTGGACAGGTTCTCGTCCACGAACCTCTCGTAGTGGCCGAGGTCCAGGTCCGTCTCGGCCCCGTCGTCGGTCACGAAGACCTCGCCGTGCTGGTACGGAGACATGGTGCCGGGGTCTACGTTCAGGTAAGGGTCCAGCTTCTGGAGGTAGACCGAGAGGCCGCGGCTCTTGAGGATGTTGCCGATCGATGCGGCTGTGATCCCCTTGCCAAGCGATGACACCACACCGCCGGTCACGAAAACGTACTTCGACAACCTGGACCCCCCTGCGGTTTTTCCGATTCTACGGCTTGCGTGGGGCTGACGGGGGCCGCAGAGATCGCGGGTCCGTTCAGACCCTCGGCTCGAGCACGACGACCCGGGTCTCCGCCTCGGCGGAGCTGGCTTGGACGGAGAGACGGGGCTGCGGGTCCGCCTCGGTGACCCCCATCTCCTTGAGAAAGCGCTCGACCGGTTCCAGCTCCGTCTTCAGCGTCGGGAGCGCGTAGTGCATGGGCACCACCACCCGAGGTTCCACCTGGCGCACCACCTCGGCTGCGCGGGCTGCGTCGAGCGTCTTGCCACCGCCCACCGGAACGAGCAGGACGTCGATGTTGCCCAGCGCCTCCAGCATGTCGGCGGCCAGCGGATGGCCCAGGTCGCCGAGGTGGCACACGCGCACGTCGTCGAGCTCGATCACGCAGACCGTGTTGCGGCCGTGCACCGCCCCCTGGTCGGCGTCATGGAAGGTCGGCAGGCCGGTGACCGTGACGCCGGCCACCTCGTACTCTCCCGGACTCCTGACGACGTAGGGCTCCTTGGCCACGGCCTGGGTGTAGCTGTGGTTCTCGTGCTGGTGGCTGACGGTGACCAGGTCGGCCTCGAGCTTCGGGAGCTTGAGGCCCAGCGAGGGCGGGTAGGGATCCGTCACGACCGCCGCGGCGCGGCCGCGCAGGCGAAAGCAGCCATGTCCGAGCCAGGTCAGGTCCACGTGGTCGTCTCCTCCGTCAATTCGGCGCTGTCGATTGCTGGGTCCTGGATGCGGCGGTCAGGGGCAGGGCGGATGTTCACCCCGCAGGGTCATCTGGAGCTGGCTGGTGGCGCCGCCCCGGACGTAAGTCACGGTCACCTTCTGGTCGGGCTTGAAGCGGGAGCGGAGGACCTGGGCCAGAGGATGGGCGTCGTCCAGGCGCTGATCGTCCAGCTGGACTATGACGTCTCCAGGTTTCAGTCCGGCACGGTCGGCGGGGCCCCCCGCGGCCACGTCGGTGACCCGGGCCCCGGCCGAGCCGCCGCGCAGCGTCGCCTCCGCGGCGGTGACGTCGGTGGCCCCGGCACCCAGTGAGGCGACCACCAGCTGCCCGGTCTGCTGGATCTGCTCAATCTCCGGTTGCAGGTCGCTGGAGGGCAGGGCGAGCGCCACCGGTTGTGACTGGGTGCCGCCGGCCACGGTCACTCCGACCACCTGGCCGCCGGTGCTCAGAAGCGGGCCGCCGGACATCGAGCTGTCGATGACCGCGTCGGTCTGGATGACGTCGCTCAGCTGCGAGGCGCCGGTCAGCGGAGGCTCGCTGAGGCTCGCCGTGCCGTGGAGGGCGCTGACCACGCCCTTGGTCACGCTCCGATGGTCGCCGGTCGACCCGCCGAGTGCGACCACGTTCTGCCCCAGCCGGAGGCCGGTGGAGTCGCCGAAAGCCAGCGCCGGGAGGTTTGCCACCTGGTCGACCTTGAGCACCGCTACGCCGGTCTGGCAGTCGAAGTCGACGACCCGGGCGTCATGTCGGTGGGCGTCGCCCTTGATCAGCACGGCCAGGGCCTGGGCGTTGGCGATGACCGCGACGTTGGTCACGATGAAGCCGTCACCGCTGACCAGGTAGCCGGAACCCTGGCCAGAGCTGGACTCACGCGTGACGATCGAGACCACCGCGGGGAGGGCCCGCTGTGCGACGGTCGCCGCCGTGGTGTCCTCGTTGGAGCCCAGGGCGCCGCCCAGGTCGACCGCCGGCTGGGCGGTGCGTCCCTGAAAGCGCAGCAAGCCCAGCGTCACCCCGGCGCCAACGGCGCCACCCACGATCGCCGCGATCAGCAGCGAGGCCACCAACGCCGCCGGGATGGCGCGGCGCCGTGGCGCCGGCTGGTGAGGTGACTCGGGCCCGGCGGGCTCGATCACCGATCCAGTTTAGTTGTGGGCCCACGGCCGGAGGCGGGCCCTGCCTCATCTGCGTGGTCCGGGCCTGGCACCGGTGGCCTCTGGCCTCCCGCTCCTATACCGCCCGGGTACCAGGTCAGTATCAGCTGCTGGGTGGGCTCGAACCCCGATCCCACGTACAGCCGGAGCGCCGGTTCGTTGTCGGGGCGGGTCCAGACATATCCGAGCGTGACGCCGCGCTGTTCGAAGAGCTGGACGGCCCGGCGGACGAGGGCCTCCCCCACACCCCGCCCTCGATGGGCCGGTGCCACGTAGACCTCGGCCAGCTCTCCCTCCAGGCCCGTCCCCGGGTCGAAGAGGACGACCCAGCAAAAACCGCTGATACCGCCCAGGTCGTCGCGGCAGGCGAAGACGACGTTCTCGCCCCGAAAGACCGGGCGGACATCCAGCGCCTCGTCGATCTGGCCGGCGCTGAGCTGCGGATGATCGGCGAAGTGTGGCTGCTCGTAGAGCTGGAGCTCGACCAGCAGCGGCTTGATCAGCCGCAGGTCGCTCTCGGAAAGCATCTCCACCTCCGGAAGTTCCACGAGGGCCGATGCTAGCCCACAGGTAGAATCGGGGATCGCGCCGACGTAGCTCAGCCGGTAGAGCAGCCGCCTCGTAAGTGGCAGGTCGGGGGTTCGAATCCCCCCGTCGGCTCACAGCGCAGGGGAACCAGGGTTCCCCCGCGGACCCCCTCCCGCCGAAGTCTCGTGTGGGAGTCGCTGGGAACTATCAACTCAAACGGGGCAAGTGAATTGCCCCTTTGACCTGACGTCTTGTTTCCTTAATAGGCGTTGGTGGAGCTGATGCGGGAGTCCGTCCGATCTCTTGTGGCTCTGGACAGCTCGGTGGGCGGGGATGATGCGGCCGACCTGGGCCTTCGCCTTTTGCCGAGATGCGCCGGCGTTTCACTGAGGCCGGTCGAGGGCGAGCAGACAGGCGAGAGATGGTCTCCGCGATGGCGGAGCTGGCTGAGGTGGCTGGATGGCTGCTCTTTGACGCAAACCGGCAGGATGCTGCGGCCGCACTCAACCGGGAGGCGCTGCGGCTTGCCCAGCTGAACGGCGACCGTGCTCTGGAGATGCTGACGCTTCAGAACATGAGCCTGCAGGCCCATTGGCGGGGCCAGTCCGACGAGTCGCTGGCGCTGGCGAACAGGGTGC
>JALYYF010000211.1 GCA_030946725.1 Candidatus Dormiibacterota bacterium | reverse complement strand
CCCAGCCAGGCCGGCTCGATGGCGCGCTGGCGGAGCGAGAACATGGCGATGTCGTGCAGGCCGACGAAGACGCCGGCGACCGCCATGCCCGCGGCGGCCGCCAGCAACGGGATCGCCACCAGCGGGGCGGCGGCCACCACGCAGTAGGCCACGGCCACCAGGATCAGCGTCCAGAAGATGATGCGGCGCTCGCGGCCCTGGGTCGCCATCCGGCCGCCGACCAGCGCGCCCACTATGGCGGTCAGGCCGAAGACCGACCAGAGTGCGCCGACCACAGCGCTGCCGCCGTAGGGAAAGGACCGGAAGAGCACCGGCAGCGCCACCTGGAGGACGCCCTCGGCGGCATTGGCGAGCGGCATCAGCACGGCCAGGGCGCGCAGCACCGGGTTGTGCGCGACGTATCGCAGCCCGGCGAGCGCCTCGCGAATGACCCCTCCAGCAGGCGCTCGGGCGACAGGCACGTCTCGAAGGCCGGCGACCAGCAGGCCCGCGGCCAACCAGACGGCGCCGATCGCGAGCAGTGTCGCGAGGGGCCCCACACTGGCGAAGAGCACACCGGCAAGCGCGGGACCGGCGATCGTCGCCACGTTGGCCGTGGTGGCGTCCAGCGCGTTCCCCCGCTCCCACATGGGGCTTGGAACAACCAGCGGTATCAGGGAGCGAGTGCCGACCCAGGTCAGTGGACCCGTCAGAGAGCTGACGCCGACCACCACGAGGAGGACCGGGATCGAGAGGGCGCCGGTCAGCGAGAGCAGGACGATGACCACGACGGTGAACACCGCGACGCCCATGTCGAGGGCGATCAGGCGGACCCTGCCGAATCGGTCCATCAGGGCTCCGCCGAGCGGGCTAAGGAGCAGGCCGGGCATCCAGGCGACAAAGGTCGTCAGGCCGGCGAGGACCGGCGAGTGATAGCGCTGGAGCACGAAGAGGATCAGCGCCAGGCTCCACATGGCCCCGCCCAAGCGCCCGAGCAGCAGCGTGCCGGCGAGCGGGCGCATCCCGGGAATCGCCAGCAGCGCGCGATAGGAGGACGCCGGCAGGTGGCCTGGCTCCATGGAACCGGCGCCGCTTACTGGCTGACGCCGAGCTTCGGGAGCGCCCGCAGCAGCCGCTCGAAGGAGCTGTCGAGCCGGTAGCGGGCCGCCAGCTCCACCACCCGCTCCGGGTCGACGGGGTAGGACTCCCGGCGCCCCTGCGGAAGGGCGACCGGGATGTCAGCCACCGGCGGCACCACCCGGGCTGCGCGCGCCAGGTAGTCGCGGTCGGCGTCCTTGAGCCGGCCCTCCTCCAGCAGACCCGCGACCCCGCCGTACCTGTGGACGAGCTCGGCCGCCCGCCGGTCGCCGACGCCGGGCAGGCCCGGCAGGCCGTCGGAGGGATCGCCGCGCAGGATCGCGTAGTCGGAGTATCTGCTGCCCGGTATCCCGTAGCGGCGCCCGACCTCCGCCTCGTCGACCTCGGCCAGCCCGTTCTTCTCCGGGTAGAGGACCCGCACCTCGTCCCCGCGCACCAGCGCGAACAGGTCGCGGTCGCCGCTGGCGATGTCGATCCTCGTCCCCTCCGGAAGCTGAGCGACCCAGGAGGCGATCACGTCCTCGGCCTCGAAATCGGGCACGCCGACGAAGTCCACCCCGACGGCCTCCAGCACCTCGTGGATGATCGGCATCTGGGGCGCCAGTTCGGGCGGGATCGGCTCTGCGACCCGGTGGGCCTTGTAGGACGGGATCAGGTCCACCCGCCAGCGTGGCCGCCAGTCCTCGTCGCTGGCGACCGCCAGGTGCCCCGGCCGCAGGTCGGTGACCAGGCGGGCGAGGCGGTCCATGAAGCCACGCACCGCGTTCACCGGCTTACCATCGGGCGAGCGGAAGCTGGACGGCACGCCGTAGAAGGCGCGGAAGATCAGGCTCGAGCCATCGACCAACAGCCAATCGGGCATCACGACAAGGAGGGCTAAGTATGAGCTTCGTGCTCGCCGCGACATGGGTCGCCCGGCCCGGCGAGGAGGAGCGGATCGAGGAGATCCTGCGCGCCATGGTCCCGCTCAGCCGGACCGAGAGAGGGTGCCTGCAGTACAACGCCCACCGCTCCAGCGAGGACCCCCGCCGTTTCCTCCTCTACGAGGTCTACAAGGACGAGGCCGCCTTCACCGAGCACACCGAGAGCGACTACTTCAAGCGCCTGGTCCTCGGGGAAGCGCTGCCCCGGCTCGAGAGTCGCGAGCGCATCCACTACCAGCGGCTCGAGTGAGGGTCGTGGGAGGCCTGGTCGATGAGCTGATGGCCGAGTACGACGTGCGCGAGGTGCACGGGGTCTGGATCGACGCCCCCGGCGCGCGGGTCTGGTCCGAGCTGCACCAGGTCACGCTGCGCGAGATGCCGGTGTTCCGGGCCTTGATGTTCCTGCGCCGGCCCCACCCTCGGCCGCCTCACCGCAACCGGGGCTCGTTCAGTCTCACCGACCGGCCCCTGTTGGCGGAGATGGCATCCGGCCCGTTCGTGCCGCTGGCCCAGCGGCCACCGTGGGAGCTGGTGCTCGGGCTGGTTGCCAGGCCCTGGCAGCTGACCGCCGGC
>JALYYF010000195.1 GCA_030946725.1 Candidatus Dormiibacterota bacterium | reverse complement strand
GATCCGCCCGCAGCTGCCCGAGCAGGCTCCTGTCGGCGGCGATCGCGTTCAGGGCGTCCGCGTCCACCACCAGCGGGCACGGGGCGGTCAGGAGCCGGCGGATCAGCTGCCGGGTGGCGTCCGCCTGACCGAGGCCGGGGCCGATCACACCGCAGGCGGCTGCCTCCAGGTGGCCTTTGATGACACCGTCGTAGGCCTCAGGTCCCAGCGCTCCGGGCGATACCTCGGGAACCGGGGTCGCCATCACCTCCGTGCACTTGGTGGCGAGGATCGGATATATGGTCTCCGCCACGAGCACCCGTACGGTGCCGGCCCCCGACCGCGCCGATGCGGTGGAGCAGAGGTAGGCGGCCCCGGTGAGGCCCAGGCTGCCGGCCACGGCGACCACGCTCCCGAAGGTGCCCTTGTGACCCTCGAGCGGTCTCTCCGGCATGTGGACGTCGGGAGGCGTTGGCAGAAGCGGCTGTGCATACTCCGGCATCTCCAGGATCGCGGCGGCTGCGGCCATGCCGGAGTGGTGAGTGATGCTCACCTCCACGCGGGCGCCCGCGTGATCGCCGCCCAGGAGCCGGACCCGGGGTGCGCCGCCGTCGGAGCTCAGGACCTCGATCTGGCCGCGGCGGAAGCAGATCGGCGTGCGGTCGAAGCACTTGATCACCGCCTCCTTGGCGGCCCAGCGGCCCGCCAGCCGTTGGGCGTCGCCGCCGCAGTAAGCCAGCTCTGCCTCGGTGAACGACTTGGCGAGAAATCCAGTCCCCGAGCGCCGGACGGCCACCGCCATGCGCTCCACCGAGAGCGCATCGACGCCCACCCTCAGAATGCCAGTGGGCACCCGCAGCACCGCCCTTTCCCCGGGCCGTCGTCGGTGAGCGCGAGAGTCGCCGGCCAAGGGGACGGAGAGGCGGTGAGACGGGCACCGCCCACACTTCCAGCCGATCGTTCTCTAGGCGTTATTCGACTGTAACCGACTTGGCCAGATTCCTCGGCTGGTCAACGTCCTGGCCGAGCTCCACCGCGACGTGGTAGGCGAAGAGCTGCAGGGCCACGGTCGCCAGAACGGCGCTGGCGGCCTCGTCGGCTACCGGGATCTCGATGACGTCGGTCACGATGCCCGGGAGACTCTGGTCGCCCTCGCTGATCAAGGCCAGCACCGGGGCGTCGCGGGCCACGACCTCGTGGACGTTGCTGATCATCTTGTCCTTGGTGGCGCTGTCCGTGCAGATCGCCACGACCGGAAAGTCCTTGTCCAGCAGCGCGATCGGTCCGTGCTTGAGCTCGCCGCCGGAGCTTCCCTCGGCGTGGAGATAGCTGATCTCCTTCAGCTTGAGCGCACCCTCCAGCGCCACCGGGTAGGAGAGACCGCGTCCTACGTACATGAAGTTCCGGAAGGCGGAATAGCGATGCGCCAGCCGGGCGATCTCCTTGTCGGCTGCCAGGACCTTACGGATGCCGTCGGGGAGACCGCGCAGACTCCTCACTATCTCCTGGCGCCGTTCGAGCGAGACGCGGCCGTGGGCCGTGGCGAGACGTAGAGCCAGCAGGTACTGGCTGATGAGGTGCGCGACGAACGTCTTCGTCGACGCGACACCGATCTCGGGCCCGGAGTGGAGGTAGACCGCGCCATCCGCGTCGCGGGCGGCGGTGCTGCCAACCACGTTGGTCACCGCGACCGCGAGCGATCCACGCTCACGCGCCTGGCGCAGGCCCACCAGCGTGTCGGCGGTCTCGCCGGACTGGGTGATGACCACGGTCAGGGACCGGTCGGTCAGCGTCGGGCGCCGGTAGCGAAACTCGGAGGCGTCCTGGGCTCGGGCGGACAGGCCCGCCCAGTCCTCGATCACGTGCTCGCCGACCATGGCGGCGTGGAGAGAGGTGCCCATCCCGAGCAGGCGGACCTCGTCGAACTGGCGCAGGTGCTGCTCGGAGGCGTTGAACTCCATGAACGAGACCTTCCCGTCGCCGTCCAGGCGCCCGCGCAGCGCGTTCGAGACCGCGTCGGGCGTCTCCTGGATCTCCTTGAGCATGAAGTGCGGGAAGCCGCCCTTCTCGGCCTGGCTGACGTCCCAGTCGACGTGGATCACCTTGGGCTCGACAGGCAGGCCGTCGAGGGTGGTGACGGTGGCCCCGAGCGGCGTGACGGCCGCCATCTCCCCCTCACCGAGGATCAGCACCTTCTTCGTGTAAGCGATGATCGCCGTGATGTCCGAGGCTATGAAGGACTCGCCTTCGCCCAGGCCGACGACCAGCGGGGCGTTCAGCCGGGCGCCCACCAGGAGTTCGGGATCGTCCAGGCTGAACATGGCCAGCGCATAGGCCCCCCGGATTCGCCGCAGGGCATGCCGCACGGCGGCCAGGAAATCGCCTTTGTAGTACTGCTCGATGAGGTGCGGGACGACCTCGGTATCGGTGTCCGAGACGAACTCGTGTCCGGCCGCCTCCAGCTCCCGCCTCAGCTCGCTGAAGTTCTCGATGATGCCGTTGTGGACCACCGAGATCCGCCCGTAGCAGTCCGTGTGGGGGTGGGCATTGACCACCGTGGGCTTGCCGTGGGTCGCCCACCTGGTGTGGCCGATACCGAGCCGGCCGGTCGGCATGTTGTCGCGCAGCTTCGCGATCAGGAGGTCGACCTTGGCCTCGCTCTTCGTCACGCTGGTCATCTGCGAGCCCGTCTCGAGCACCGCGACGCCGGCCGAGTCGTAGCCACGGTATTCAAGGCGCTTCAACCCGTCCATGAGGACGGGCGTGGCTTCCTTGTCTCCTAGATAGCCGATGATGCCGCACATACGCGATGCCCCCCGAATAGTTGCCTGTTGCTAGGAACGGAGCTGGACGACCGGTGGTTACTTCTACCTGGTGGGTGTCGGTGAGGGCGACGGGGCCGTCGGGCCGCACGCGGCGGACTGCGACAGACTCACGGTGACCTTCGCGGAGCTGGGTTCGGCGCGCACCCCGTCGAAGCCGGTGTTGACCGTCCGCGTCAGCACCTCGGACCCCGGCAGGGTGGCCAGGTTGATCGGCGGGTCGAGCCCGATGCTCCCGACCTTCGAGATCTGGTCTATGGGACCGAAGACGTTGACCGAGCCTGGAGCCACGTCGATGTTCACGGTTGCACCGCAGGGCGCCTGGTTGATCACCTTGGCGTAGATGACCACCTGCTTGGACTGGGTGCCACCGGCTGAGTCTATGTGGACGGCGACGGTGGGCTGCTCGATCGAGATCACGGGAGAGGTGTTGATCGAGCGCAGGTCGATCACCTTGCCGTTCTTCTCGAACTGCACCGGCTGGGACGGGCTGTCGAAGCTGCCCGCGTTGCTGATCGGCGTGTCATAGCGTACGAAGGCTCTCAGCCCCTCCAGGGTGCTGGCGGGCCCGCTGACCGGCTCCTTGCAGGGATCCCTGGAGCCCGGGCAGAGGGCGACCTTGTTGTTGATCTTGATTCCCCCCGCGGAATCGGGCACGCGCACGTCGATATCGAGCAGCGCCCGCTCGTAGGTGTCGATGGTCAGCAGGACGGCCACCGGGTCCGACTGGGCCGTCACGCCGCTGCCTATGACCTTGATCTTGCCGTAGAAGGTCTGGTTGGGTCCGGCCTTGGCTCCGGCGAGGTCCACGGTAACCCCCACAGCACTCGATTGCACCCGCTCCACCGCGTCTCGCAGCCCGAAGACGGACACGTTGACCTTCGGCGGTGGCTGCACCAGGACCAGGGCATCGGGCTTGTTCACGTACTGGACGCCGACGGGCACCGTCCTGGCCTCGACCGGGTTTTCCGAGAAGGCCACCGCCATCAGAAGTCCGACGGCCAGCAGCAGCGCCAGCAGCTTGAGCCGCCAGTTGGCGACGATCCAGTTCAGGGGCATGTGCACCTCACGGCTTGGGACCGCTGAGCCGCCAGCCCAGGATGTGCGGCCGGCCGCCGCCGGCAGGTCCGGCGGTCTCCAGGCTGCCGGTCAGGCGCCGCCGCAGGCCGTCGGCGTCGAGGTTCCGGGTGATCTTCCCGTTCTCCACGACCGAGATCGCCCCGGTCTCCTCCGAGACGACCAGGATCAGCGCGTCCGAGGCGAGGGAGAGCCCGATGGCCGCGCGATGGCGGGTACCGAGGCGCTCCCTGACCACGGCTTCGTCGGCCAGCGGCAGCAGGCAGCCGGCAGCCAGGATCGTGTTTCCGCGGACGATGACCGCTCCGTCGTGGAGAGGCGAGTTGGGAAAGAAGATGCTCTGCAGGAACTCGGCGGACAGGTCGCCGTTGATCCTGACCCCGGTGGCGGCGTAGTCCTCGAGTCCCACCTCGCGCTCGAAGGCGATCAACGCACCCATCCGGCGTGCGGCCATCCGTTCGGCGGCGCGTATCGCTTCGGCGATGGACCGGTTGAAGAGCTGCTGGTTGAAGGCCGAGAGCGGACGCCCCAGGTGGCCGATGCGGCCGACCTGGTCCAGCATGCGGCGCAGCTCCGGCTGGAAGAGGACGATGATCGCGATCACCACGAACGGGGCAGCGTTCTGGAACAGCCACTTGAGCAGGATCAGGTTGAGCTGGCTGGCGACCACGCCGACGATGGCCAGGAGCACCAGGCCGACCAGCAGCTGGAGCGCCTGCGTACCCCGGACCAGTCGGAGCAGCTGGTAGAGGATGACGGAGACCACGATCACGTCGATGACCTCCACCGGACCCACCCGGGCGACGATGGAGATCAGCTGGTGGAGCCAGCCCTGGAAGGCCTCCATCAGGTCGTCCTGAAGATCGCGGCCAGCAGGGCCATCTGCGCGTAGAGCCGGTTCCCGGCCTGGTCGAAGACGAGCGAGCGGGGGCCGTCGATGACCTCTCCCGAAACCTCCTCCCCGCGGTGGGCGGGCAGGCAGTGCATGAACACGGCCTCCGGCGCCATCTCCATCAGCTCGGAGTTCACCTGGTACTCGGCGAACTCGGCGCGGCGAGCCTCCCTCTCGGACTCCTGCCCCATCGACGTCCAGACGTCGGTATAGATGACGGAGGCTCCAGCCACGGCGCCGAGATCAGAGGTGACGGTCACGCCCCGGGCGCGCTCCAGGGCCTCTGCCCGGGGCCGGTAGGCAGGCGGGGAGACCACGCTCAAGGGGAACCCGAGCAGCGTCGCAGCCTCCATCAGAGAGCTGACCACGTTGTTCCCATCTCCCACGAAAACCACCCTCGTCGTCCCGTCGAGGCGTCCCAACGCCTCCCGCATGGTAAGCAGGTCGGCCAGGATCTGGCACGGATGAGAGGCATCGGTGAGGGCGTTGATGACCGGGTGCGCCGAGGCCGCCGCCAGCTCGAGCAGGTCCGCGTGTGCCCCCAGCCGGGCCACGATGCCGTCGACGTAGCGGTCGAGAACCCGGGCCACGTCCGCCGAGGTCTCACGCTCGCCCAGGCCCACCTCCCGGCTCCCGAGCTTGACAGTCCGTCCCCCGAGCCGCCAGATGCCGACCTCGAAGGAGACGCGGGTTCGCATCGAGGGCTTCTGGAAGATCAGCGCCAGCGCACGTCCATGGAGCGGACGTTCTTCCCAACTGGCCGTCTTGATCCGTGCGGCCAGGTCGAGGATCCCCTCCAGTTGGCCCCGGTCGAGCTGCGCGATGTCGAGAAAGTCCGCCCCTCGGAGGCGGTCCAGCGTGCTGGTTGCCAACGAGGTCACACTAACTTCAACGATCGACTGCCTCTATCGATACATCCGACCTCATAGCTGCGGGCGGATCAGCGCTCCGATCCGAGGAGGTCGCGAGACCAGATCCAGCATGGAGTCGAACTCGGGTAGCCGGGCGCGAAGCGCCGGGTCGTCTCGGAGCCTCAAGACGAGGTCCCGGCAGGCGACCGGCTCCAGCCCGAAGACGGCCGGTCGAAGGCTGATGGAGCGACCCTGGGCGAGACGCACCGTGAGGCGGTCGGTCAGGCGGAGCTCTGGCCAGCCGGCAGGGCCGCCCTCCGAAGTGGCGACGAGGGTGGCTGTCTCAACCAGCTCCCAGGGGGCCTGCATCTCGACCCGCCCCTGAATCATCACCAGCCGGTCAGCGAAAAGCCCGAGCCGGCTCGGGGGCCAGTGCTTGATGCGGCGGATCATGCGCGTCATTACGGCGAGCGCCACCCCCGCCAGCATGACGGCCAGCACCGCTGCCCAGCCGCCTCCAAGGGCGAGCGCCCAAGCGGCCACGGCCAGCAGCCCAACCGCGAGGGCCAGCGAGACGGCGGCCAGGAAATACGTCGGCCGGCGGGAACGTGCGAAGACCAACTCGGACTACCGACTAGACAATACGCCCGACCCCAACCCTACCTTCGGTTCATTCGAGATTGGCCCGCGGCGGTGTCGCACTCTTGGCCTGGATCGGGGAGCTGGGTCAGTGCACGCGCCGGTCCTGGCCGGCCCAGTAGGGCTCGCGCAGCTCCCGCTTGAGGATCTTCCCACTGGGGTTGCGCGGGATCGCAGCGATGAAGTCCACCGAACGCGGGCGCTTGTACCCGGCCAGGCGGGAGCGTGACCAGTCTATGAGCTCCTCCCCGCTGAGGCCCGCGCCGGGCCTGCGGACGACAAGAGCCTTGACGGCCTCTCCCCAGCGATCGTCGGGGACGCCGATCACCGCGACGTCCGCCACCTCCGGATGACCCGCGAGCAGGCTCTCCACCTCGGCCGGATAGATGTTCTCGCCCCCGGACACGATCATGTCCTTGATCCGGTCGCGGATGTAGACGAAGCCTTCCTCGACACTGCCGGCGTCACCGCTGTGAAACCAGCCATCGCGTATCGCTGCAGCCGTGTCCTCCGGCCTCCGCCAGTAGCCGGCCATGACCCCGGACCCTCGATAGACGATCTCGCCGATCTCGCCCGGCGGCACCTCTTCGCCCATGGGGTCCACGGCCCTGATCTCGCCGCCGAACATGGGACGCCCGCAGGACAGCAGTCTCTGGCCGGTGTGGTCCTCGTGGCGAAGTGAGGTGATGGCACCGGTCGTCTCGGTGAGCCCGTAGACCTGGGTAAAGCGGCAGCCAAAGGTCTCGATGGAGCGCCTGAGCAGGTCCTGTGAGATCGGCGAGGCGCCATACACCATGTTCTTCAGTGCGGCGAAGTCGGCTTGCTCCACTCCCGGCAGCTGGGTCATGAAAAGAAGGACGGCCGGGACCACGAACCCCGTCTCGACGCGCTGCTCGACGATGACGCTCAGCAGCTCGGCGGGCAGGACCTCTCGGATCACCACCGCCGTGGCGCCGTAGGCGAGCGCGGCCAGCGCCCAGCCCGAGCCACCTATGTGGTAGAGGGGCATGGCGACCAGCGAGCGCGAGCCCTCGACGAGTTCAGGGACCTCGAAACCCAACGGGCCCACCAGGCCGAGGAGGTTGCGATTGGTCAGCATGGCTCCTTTGGGCAGGCCGGTCGTCCCCGAGGTGTAGAGCTGCCACGTCACCGCGTCATCCCGGTCCTCGTGTGGGTCTCCTTCCCGGCGGGGCAGCTCCGCAAATCCGAGCGTCCGGCAGTCGACCTCACCCACGCTGCCCGCGAACTCTTCGCCGGCGACCAGCAGCTTGGGGTCGGCGTCGTTGACCACCCGGACGACCTCGGCAGACGTCAGCCGCCAGTTGATGGGGACCGTCACTGCGCCCGCCCTGTCCAGCGCGAAGATCAGCTCGAGGTAGTCGTCGGAGTTCTTGTCCAGGATGGCGACGCGGTCTCCAGGCTTGACGCCGAGCTCGGAGGAGAGGCCCGCTGCCAGCCGTGAGCTCGACACGTTCATCTCCCCGAACGTGCGCGTCCTGCCCTGAAACCAGGTCATGGGAAGCTCGGGATGGCGCCTCGCTCGCCATCGCAGGACCTCGGCCACGGTCCGCACGGTCGCAATGTATCTGCACCGGCTCGCGCGGTCAACGCGCGGCAGGCGCTTCGGGAACGCCGTACATGACCTCGACCAGGGTCAACCCGGCCGCAGGGGCGCTGCGTGGCGCGAGGCGACGGTCCCGGGCCTCCAGGAGGCCGCCCACCCAGGCGGCCGGCTGCCGGTCGAGGCCTACCTCGGCCAGGGCACCGGCGATCCCGCGCACCAGTCCACGGAGAAATCCCTCGCCCACCAATTCCAGCTCCACGAACTCTCCGATCCTTCGAACCTGGACCGAGCTCAGGGTCCGGACCCGGGCGTCCGGCGGCTCGGAGGCCACGCAGAAGGTGCTCCAGTCATGCCGTCCGACCAGCGCGGCGGCGGCTTCGGTCATGGCGGCCGCGTCGAGCGCGCCGCGGATGTGCCAGCAGCGGCCGAGCGCCAGAACCGGCCGCGCCGGGCGGTCGAGGTAGCGATATCGATACCGGCGCCAGCGAGCCGAGAAGCGGGCGTGGAACTCCGGCGGCACCTCGCCGGCCGACAGGATGACCACGTCGGAGGGGAGCCTCACGTTGAGCGCTGACGCCAGCCGGTCGGGCGCCAGCAGGCCGGCATACCGGAAATTGACCACCTGACCCTCTGCATGCGCTCCGGCGTCAGTCCTGCCAGCCGCGTAGAGCGTGACCTCGCGCCCCACCAGGTCGCCGATGGCTCTCCTCAGCTCCCCCTCCACCGTCCGCAGCCCCCGCTGCTGCTGCCACCCGGAAAACTCCCGGCCGTCGTACTCGATCAGCAACTTGATGTTCCGGAAGGCCCCCTCCCTACCCTCCCCGCAGGGGGGAGGGACAAGACAATTTGGGTTCAGGTGTCACTGGGGAGGCCGGATTCACTCCGGCCGTCTGAGTTGTGATTTCCCAGCGACTCCCAATCGCCACTTTGGGGAAGGGGGCTGGGGGGGAAACCTGTTTCCCCCGCAAAGAAACGCGTTAGCGTTTCGTGTACTGCGGAGCCTTGCGAGCGCGCTTCAGGCCGTACTTCTTGCGCTCCTTCATGCGCGCGTCGCGCGTCAGGAGGCCGGCCTGCTTGAGTGTGGGGCGCAGCTCCTCGTCCTGCTCGAGCAGCGCCCGGG